>CALVZT010000006.1 GCA_944372595.1 uncultured Clostridia bacterium | reverse complement strand
CAATTGAAGATTTATTGTGTGATTTTGATAAAAAAATTGTTAACGATGATGAATTTAAAAAACTTATTAACGGTGTTTCAATAAATGATAATGTAGATGGAGAAAAATTGATAATGTATCAAAATCAAGTTGTAGGAATTGGCAAAACCCAAAATGGTAATTTAAAAATAAAAGTTAATTTATATGAAAAGGAGATATAATGGTTAAGTTTGGACCGGCAGGCAATAGTGATTCTTTTTATACCGATGGATATTCATCCACATTAGATACAGCAACATGGGTTAAAAATAAAGGATTGGATGTTTTTGAATATTCATTAAGTAGAGGACTAACAATAACCGATGATTTGTGTATAAAATTGGGCAAAGTATTTAAGGAAAACAATATTGAAATTACTGTTCATGCCCCTTATTATATCAATTTTGCAAATCCTGATGATAGTATGATTGAAAAATCTATCGGATATATTTTGGGCTCACTCAAAAAGTTAAAACTAATGGGTGGAAATAGATGCATTTTTCATCCTGGGTCGTGTGGCAAGTTAAGTCGTCAAGAAGCCTTTGATAATCTTTTAAAAAATATAAAAAAGCTTATTAAAAGGGTAAAAGAAGAGGGATATGATGATATGTTGCTTTGCCCAGAGACTATGGGTAAAAGCCAACAATTAGGCACATTAGAAGAAGTTGCTAAAATTTGTAATCTAGATAAAATGCTTATACCTACAATAGATTTTGGACATATTAATGCTTTTACTCAGGGGTCAATTAAAGGCGAGGAAGATTACGATAGAATTATCAATTATCTTATTGAAACAATTGGTTATGAAAAAACAAAAATTATGCATATTCATTTTTCAAAGATTGAATATGGACCAAAAGGAGAACTTAAACACCTTACTTTTGAAGATGATAAGTTTGGGCCAGAATTTGATGGATTGGCAAATATCATTGTAAAGTATAAATTGAGTCCAATTATTATATGTGAATCAAAAGGGACTCAGGCGGAAGATGCCATAAAAATGAAAAAAATATATCAAAACACTATGAGTCAAAAATAAAATATGATAATATGTACTATATGGAGGTAAATTATGATTTCAGCAGGAGATTTTCGTAAAGGCGTAACATTCGAAATGGACGGAAATATTTATTTAATAGTAGATTTCCAACATGTTAAACCAGGTAAAGGAGCAGCTTTTGTTAGAACAAAAATTAAAAATATAATTACAGGACAAGTTTTGGATAGAACTTTTAATCCATCAGATAAATATCCAATCGCTAGAATAGAGAAAAAAGAAATGCAATACTTGTACAATGAAGGTGGTTTGTACTACTTTATGGATATGGAGTCTTATGAACAAATACCACTTAATCATGACCAAGTTGAAGAAGCTTTAAAATTTATTACGGAAAATATGATGGCAACAATTCAATTTTATAAAGGTAATGCGTTTTCGGTTGAGCCACCAACATTCGTTGAGTTAAATATTATTGAATGTGAGCCAGGAGTGCAAGGTGATTCTTCAAAAGCAGGTAACAAACCAGCCAAACTTGAAACTGGTTATATGATTCAAGTACCTTTATTTGTTAATAATGGTGATAGAATAAGGGTTGATACTCGTACTGGAACATATATGGAAAGAGTATAATTAAGTAATTTATGTCAAAAAAACACTAAAAAGCAATACATTTGTTGTATTGTTTTTTTTATTGCCTTAATGGTATTTTGTAAAAAAAATAATAATAAATTTATCTTGTAGGAGGGAATATGCTACAAGATTTTTTACCTAAAGGTATAATGGATGCTGTGTACAAATTACCTTTAAATAATCTTAACGAAATTAGATTGAGAGTTGGAGCAAAAATTCTCGTCTACGTTGCAGGAAAATATTATTACTTATCGTCATCTGGGTTGAGTAGCGATGAGGGGCAAGCATTAAAATGTGATAAGATATTGCTTGATGAAATAATTTCAAGAGCAACGGAACATTCTTTGTATGCAGTAAATTATCAGTTAAAACAAGGTTTTTTAACTTTAAATGATGGTATAAGAATTGGATTATCTGGTGAAATAGTGCAAGAAAATGGTAGAGTAAAAACTATAAAAAACATTTCTTCGATAAATATAAGAGTGCCTCATCAAATAAGAAATTGTAGCCTTGATGCATTTAAGTATATAGTAAATGATAAGTTTAATAATACACTAATAATTTCTCCGCCAGGGTGTGGTAAAACAACGATGATAAGGGATATTATATATCAATTATATAAACATCGTTATTGTTACAATGTTCTTATATGTGATGAAAGATATGAGTTGTGTGGTATGAGCAATGGACAACCTACGATGAATCTAGGGGAATATTATGATGTAATTAGTGGAGGAAACAAACTATATACATTTGAAAATGGTGTAAGAAGTATGCGACCTGATATTATCGTAACTGATGAAATTGCTAATCTTGAAGATATCGAAGCATTAGAATATTTATCTGCTTGTGGGGTAGGAATAATCGCGTCAGCACATTCTGAAAATATAGAAACATTGAAGCAAAAGCCACACTTTGCAAGATTGATTGAAAAAAAAGTTTTTAGCCGTTATATTGTTTTGGATAATTCCAAAGGCCCAGGTACATACAAAGGCATTTATGATGAAAATTTAAGTTTTATATATTATTGAGGGAAATATGCAAATTGTTGTATTTGTAGCAATAGTACTAATATCAACTTATATCGGCATTGTGCTAGCAAAAAAATACATAAGAAAAGAAAATTTTTATATAGACTTACTAGCTTTTTGTAATACAACTTTTACAGAAATTAATTTTACTCAAAATAAACTAAAAAAAATTATCGAACAAAATATTAATTATTATAAAAAAGATTTTAAGTTGTTCTTAAACTTATATAAAAGATATCTTGATGGAGAAGTAAACAAAGAAAATTTTGATAATGCAGTTTGTAAAAATTTTGAGTTTTTGACCGAACAAGAGATTAAAAAAATTGTTACATTTTTTATCAATATAGGTAAAGTTGATGCAGATAATGAGTTAAACAATTTAGATATATTCAAAAAGGATATAAAAGGAACATTGGACGATGCTTCCACTAAGAAAAGGCAATTTGTTCCTATGATTATTAAATTAAGTATTCTTGTGGGAATCGGTATTGCTATCTTAATTATATAATATCTTGTAGTACTATGCATGCATAATACACTATAATTTGTGGTTTGGAGGGGTTTGTGAGTGTAGATATAATTTTTAAAATAGCAGCTGTTGGCATATTAACTGCTGTTATTTCGCAAATATTAAAGAATATCCATAAAGAAGATATTGCAACAATTGCTACGCTTGCTGGCATAGTTATAGTACTTGTTATGGTGGTTAATATGATTAGCGAATTGTTTGATACATTAAAAACTTTATTTATGCTTTATTAGGTAGGTCTATGGAGTATGTTAAAATATTAGCTATTGGATTAGTTACAACTTTTGCGGTTTTGGTAGTAAAACAATTTAGAAATGATTTTGCTATATTGATTGGAGTAGTTGGTTCAATCTTAATGTTAATTTTAATCAGCAATCAGGTTTCTTTGCTTTTTGCTCAAATATCGCAAATATTCATTAAGACTAATATTGACACAAGCATTATTAGTTCATTATTAAAAATCGTAGGAATTGGTTATATAACAGAATTTTCTGCAAACATCTGTAATGATACAGGTTGTGTTAGTATCGGCGATAAAATATTGTTCTGTGGTAAAATTCTAATTTTATTTATGTCATTACCAATAATTAATAGTTTGGTTGATATTATTGTGGGGTTATTGCAATGAAAAAAATTGTTTTTGTTATAATTGCAATATGTTTAGTATTTTCTTTAACTAAAACTAATTATGCTTATGCCGAGCAACAATCAGTCGAAGAAATTGAACAAGAATTGGATGAAAATATAGATGATCAACTCAATAATATTGACTTTGGAGAATTGGATAATATTTTTAATAATCTTGATGAAGAAGCAAAGGGGTTGTTTAATTCAACGAGTTTTTATGACAAAGTAATGGCTGTTTTAAATGGGGAGTTAAGTACTGATTCAAGTTCTTTTTTTCAATATATATTTAATTTGTTTTTTGATAATTTACTTAAATTTGTCCCATTACTAGCGTTAATTGCTGTTGTGTCTATTTTATGTAGTTTTGTGGGGCAACTGTCTCCAACTGGCAAAACTAGTTCGATTAATAAGGTTGTATATTTTGCCTGCTTTGGAATTATTATTGTCTTGTTGTCAACCACTTTAAAGGATGTAATTAATAATAGTTCTAATACGATTTTGTCTATTCAGAAGCAGATGGAAGTTATATTTCCTATATTGCTTGTTATGTTAACATCAGTTGGGGGAGTAAGTACTTCGGCAACAATGCAACCGATGGTTGGAATATTATCTAGTGGCGTAATATATTTATTTAATGCGTTCGTATTGCCTATATTTGTTTTTAGTGTGATTTTTACAATAGTTGGTAATTTGTCTAACGAGGTTAAATTAGATAAATTTAATAAATTTTTTTCTTCATTGTTTAAGTGGGTTATTGGGGGCATTTTTACAATATTTTTAGCGATTATTGCAATCAAAGGACTGACCGCATCTTCAATTGATGGTATTTCAATTAAAACTGCAAAATTTGCATTAAAAACATACATACCTATTTTAGGAGGATACTTGTCCGATGGCTTTAATTTGATATTAGTAAGTAGTATGTTAATAAAGAATGCTGTCGGAGGAGTTGGGCTTTTATTGTTTTTATTAACCATCATTGCACCTATTGTTAATTTGGTTGTTTTGTCGTTGGGATTAAAATTAGTCGCTGCTATTGTTGAACCAATAAGCGACAATAAAATACCAAATTTTATATATTCCGTTGCCAATCTTCTTACAATGCTTATTGTGTGCTTAATTGCAGTAGCATTTATGTATTTGATAGTTGTGGGATTATTTATGTTGAGTGGTAATATATTATGAGTTTTGTAAGTTCTTGGATATTATCGATAGTTGGGGTAGTTATTGTTGGAGTCATTATCGATCTAATTATGCCTGACGGTCAGATGAGTAAATATATTAAAGGGATTGTTGCGATAGTGACAGTTCTTGTTATTGTATTGCCATTACCCAAATTAGCAAATAAAGAAATAAATTTTGATTTTAATAGTAGCATTGTATTAGATAGTGAATTAATATATTCAATTAATGAAAACAAAATTGAACAATTAAATATTTTGGTCGAAAAGAGATTAGAAGAAAATGGTTATAAAAATGTAGATGTTTTTATTAATGCTGATTTATATTCGTATGAATTAAAAATTGAAGGAGTTTTTGTCGATTTAAGTCAAGCGGTTATAAATGAAGAAATGGCGAATATAGATAAGTATACAACAGATATCAAAGGCATTGTAAGAGAAGTCTTGGAAGTAGAGGAGGAAGATATATTGATAGATGGAAGATAACAACAAAAAGTCTGGTAGTGCAATATTTACAAAATTAAAAAATATTAAACATTTACAAATATATATTGCTGTGATACTTGGAATAATTGTGCTAGTTATATATTTTTCAACTTTTAAGACTTCTTCTAACACCGAGGAAGAAATTAATTCTGTTGTAACTAGCGAATACATATCCAACTTAGAAAGTCGTATGGAAAGGGTTTTGTCAGAAATTTCTGGGGCTGGAAATGTTAAAGTTTTGATTACAATAGAAAAAGATGCCGAAAAGGTATTGGCACAAAATACCGAAAAAAAGACTGTTACAAATGGAGATAACACAACTATTACTGAGACTACTGAGTTGGTATTGGTTAACAAAAATGGTTCGTATGTGCCAGTTGTTTTGTACGAATCGTTGCCGGTTATAAAGGGTGTAGTGGTTGTGTGTCAAGGTGCAAAAGATCCAATGGTTAAATTACAAATTATAAATGCAGTGCGCGCTGCGGTTGAGGTAAGTAGTACGAGCATAGAAGTTTTGGAAGGAAAATAGGAGGTATAAAATAATGTCCAAAAAGAAAAAAATATTTATAATAGCGGTTATGGTTGTGTTATTAGTTGTAACGGGATATCTTAACATTATGCTTAATAACAAAGCCAATGATCAAACAACAACTGTTAATACTAGCAATGCAGATTTTTTTGTCAATTACAGGGAATATAGAACTGACACTCGTGACGCTGAATTATTGTTGCTCGATGCTATAATCAATAGCACAAGTTCAACTCAAGAAGAAATCCAAGTAGCAAAAGACAAAAAAGAAGAAATACAGGCAAATTTAGGTTTGGAGTTTGCTTTGGAAAGCAAGATAATGGCAAAAGGTTATAATGAAGTTGTTGTTGCTTGTTCTAGCGATATGATAGATGTTATGATAAGATCTGCATCAGAATTAGAAGACGCACAAGTTGCTCAAATTGTAGACATTATTGAAGCAGAAACGGGCAAAGGCATAGATTATATAAATATTATTCCTGTTGATTAAGTTGCAAAAACTCTATGCTTATGATATAATCGCTATAAATAGGAGAATATGTTATGGCAATTTATGGATATGATAGCGATCAGAGTACCGGCAAAGTCGTTTGTAATAAGAATATACTTTTGTCAGTAATTAATTTGGCAGCAAAAGAAATTAGTGGTGTATCAAAATTATGTAACAACTTTGGCAGTAAAATAAAGAGAATGTTTTCAAGGTCTAATTACTTTGAGGGGGTTAAAGTCTCTTATGGTAAAGACTCGATAATGGTTGATATTTATTTGAATGTGTTTTTTGGATATAGCGTTGCTGACGTTGCTTATAGAGTTCAAGAAAATATCAAAAATGGTATATCTTCTATGATGGATATAAACATAAACGGAATCAACGTGCATGTACTAGGTGTTGATTTCTCTAAGGAAGATTTACAAAAAAATAATTAATTAAAACCTCTACTTTTAAAGTAGAGGTCTTTGCGTTTGGAGCATAAAAATGAGTAGAATTGGTGCAAGAGATGTCGCTTTTAAATGTATTTTTAGTTATTTGTTTAATAAAGACATTGATTTGAAAGAATTTATTGAAAATTCATTAGAGATTAATTTGGATGAAGAAGATTATGTGTTCGTCCAAAACATTTTTGATGGAATCAAAGATAAATATGACAATCTTGTGCAAAGCATTTCTCGTAATCTTAAAGGTTATAATTTGGAGCGCATATACAAAGTTGACTTGGCAATAATTTTGATTGCTACATGGGAAATTATAACTACCAGTCTGCCCGTTGGGGTAATTGTTAATGAAGCCGTTGATTTGGCAAAGAAATATTCGACTGATAAAAGTCCGACATTTATCAATGGAGTATTAGCATCAATTATTAAGGAAGAAAGATGAATCCAATAAGCGTTTCTGATGTATCTAAATATATTACACAAATTTTTGATAGTGAAGAATTGTTACATGGTATAAAAGTTTATGGTGAAGTTAGTGGGTTTGGTATTGTAAGAGGTAACGCTTACTTCAATATCAAAGACGAAAATTCATTATTGCCGTGTGTGCTTTTTGGTGCTGAAAAATATAGAAACGTCAAAGATGGCGATCTTGTAATCGTTGAAGGAGGAGTTAAGTATTATAGCAAAGGCGGGAAAATAAACTTTTATGCTATATCAATAACTCCGTATGGCACAGGGTATTTGTATCAGCAATTTTTATTATTGAAGGATAAATTACAAAAAGAAGGACTTTTTGATGTCGGTCACAAGAAAGAACTTCCTAAAAATATTAAAAGTATTGGGGTAATTACTTCTCAAACAGGCGCAGTTATACATGATATTATAAATGTCGCAACTAGGCGTAATCCAATGTTAAATATATATTTGTTTCCTGCAAAAGTTCAAGGAGATAATGCTGATAATACAATCATAGAAGGAATTGATTATTTTGAAAATTTTGATGTGGATGTAATTATTGTTGCAAGAGGTGGTGGCTCAATAGAAGATTTGATGCCATTTAATTCTGAACAATTGGCGCGTAGAGTATATGCGTGTAGCAAACCAATTATTTCTGCTGTTGGGCATGAAACGGATTTTACCATTATTGATTTTGTAAGCGATTTAAGAGCACCAACTCCTTCTGCTGCGGCGGAATTAGTAACAAATGATTTGAGTTTTAGTATTGATAGTATAAAAGACAATTTAACACGTCTAGATTATGCAATCAATAATTTGTACAATCAATCTGAAATGAATATTGTTAATATTATTACAGGTTTTCAACTTTTTGAAAATAAATTGGATATTCTTAAACAAAAAATAAAAGGTGACATTAAAAACTTATTAGTACTAGCAGACAAGCCATATATAAATGCGTATAACTTTGTAGATAAAAAATTGTCTATATTGGAGAAATTGAGCCCTATACAAATATTAAAGCAAGGTTATGTGATTGCGACTCACGAAAATAAAGTTGTAAGTAGTATTGATAATATTGTTATAGGACAAAAATTAGAAATTAATTTCGTGGATGGTAAAGTAAATACTACTGTAAATAATGTAACTAAGAAAAATTAAGGAGAAAGATAATGACTTTTGAAGAAACAGCTAAAAAATTAGAAGATATTGTAAAAAAGTTAGAAAAGGGTAACGTTGGTCTGGAAGAGGGAACCAAGTTATATGAAGAAGGAGTTAATCTTGCAAAAGCATGCTTTGAAATGATTGATAAATGCAAGGGCAAGATTGAAAATGTTAAAAACGAATTAGATAAAATTATTGATAGAGAATAAGGAGATAAATGATGTTATTATCAAATTTAGTTGGGCAAAGGGTTAAACAAACGCCAAATACGGCACAAATTAAAAGCCATATATTGATGCTAAGGGCAGGATATATAAAGCAAATCTCGTCAGGTATATATACATTGCTATCTCCTGCAAAAAAAAGTGTTAATAAAATAGAAAATATTATTCGTGAAGAAATGGATAAAATTGGGGGACAAGAAATGTTGTTCCCAGTTGTGATGCCAAGAGAGTTGTGGGATGAAAGTGGTAGGTACTCATCAATTGGTGATGAGATGGTGCGCTTTAAGGATCGAAATTCTCATGATATGGTATTGGGTATGACTCATGAAGAGGCGGCGGTAAATGTTGTTAAAAATAACATTTTGAGTTATGATCAATTACCAGTAATGGTTTATCAAATACAAACAAAATTTCGAGATGAGGCAAGGCCACGTGCTGGTTTGATAAGAGTGCGTGAATTTACAATGAAAGATGCCTATTCGTTTCATATTACCAAAGAAGATTTGGAACAATTTTATTACAAAATGTATGAAGTATATGAGAGAATATTTAGACGCATAGGAATGAAAAATTTTGTTTCTGTTGAAAGTGATTCGGGTATGATGGGAGGTAACGTATCACATGAATTTATGTTATTGACTCCTGCAGGGGAAGATACGATTGTATTATGTGATAAATGCTCATATAGGGCAAACAGAGAAGTTGCAAATGCTGTTGTTGAATCGTATGACGACAATGAAGAAAAAATAAAATTAGTTAATACTCCAAACAAAAAAACTATTGAGGAGGTCTGTGCGTTTCTTAATAAAACTCCAAAGCAAAGTTGTAAAGCAGTGTGTTATGCAATTAAAGGAGATGAAAATAAGAGCGTAGTCGCATTTATTAGAGGGGATTTGGAAGTTAACGAAACTAAATTATGTAAAGAGATTCAAAAAGAAGTAGTTGCTAATGATTTAACTGATAATAAAAGTTTAGTTGCTGGATTTATTGGACCATATCAGTTAAATGTTGATAAAAATACAATCTTAGTATTTGATAAATCTTTAAAGGGATTAAAAAATGTTGTTTGTGGTGGTAATAAGACAGATTATCACTATACAGGAATATCTTTTGAAAGGGATTTAAATGTTCAGTATTGTGACATTGCCAATGTTGAAGAAGGTATGGTATGCCCAGTGTGTGGCAAAGGACATTTGTATTTTAATAGAGGAATAGAGATAGGAAATATATTTCAACTCGGAACAAAGTATACTCAATCAATGAACATGAAAGTTCACTCAAACAATGGCGAAGATATATACCCAATTATGGGGTGTTATGGTATAGGTGTGGGAAGAGCATTGGCAAGTGTGTTAGAAGAGAATAGTGACGAAAATGGTTTAATATTCCCAATGTCTATTACTCCATGGCATGTATATTTATGCCCACTTAGATATCAGGATAAGGTTATTCAAAAAGCAACTGACAAAATATATAACAAATTAACAAATGCCAATATTGACGTAATATTGGATGATAGGGAAGTTTCTCCTGGTAACAAGTTCGCCGAAAGCGAATTAATGGGTATGCCAATAAGAATTGTGGTTAGTTCTAGATCATTAGCTAATGGTGAGGTGGAAGTAACGTTGCGTGCTAGTGGCGAAAAAATTATGGTTAAAACAAATGAAGTTGTGAGTATGGTAAAAAACATAATTAAACAAGAAATGGCAAAACTTAATTAAAAAAAATTGTGTCGGTAAATCTTGAAATTATTTAATTGGTATTATATAATTAACAAATATAACCCTCGACAATGTAAATAATGTGCAAGTAATTATTATAATAAGTAGGGCAGAAATAGTTCAACATCTTTTGGTGTTGGGCTATTTTTTATTTTTTAAGTCTAAATTGTAACAAATAAGGAAGGGTAAATCACAATATATGCTATGTTTTATATTTATGCATACCATATTTTGTATTTATTAATACTTATGCATAATTATTAAAAAAATCTTGTATAATTATACAAAAAACTCTTGCATAATTATAAATGGTAGTGTATAATTATGTTGTCGAATTTGAATAAACATACAGTATATTTATGCAGAGGTATAAATTATGGCAAGAACATTAAGACAATCAAAGATTTTAGATATT
Source organism: uncultured Clostridia bacterium (assembly GCA_944372595.1). GTDB lineage: Bacteria > Bacillota > Clostridia > Christensenellales > UBA1242 > CALVZT01. The sequence goes on along the minus strand of CALVZT010000006.1, from coordinate 10,191 downwards.
ATATCAATGAATGAGATTGAGACCCAAGAAGAACTAGTAGCACAACTTAAAGCCGCTAATTTTGATGTTACTCAAGCAACCATTTCGCGTGACATCAAAGAATTAGGGTTAATAAAAATTTTGTCTTCGGATAGTAATAGATATAAATATGCTCTTGTTGATTCTGGTGAACAACAAGCCTCAAATAAATATTTGCTGTTGTTTAAGGAAGCAATTATTTCAATAAAGGTAGTACAGAACTTTGTTTTGCTTAAAACTTTAAAAGGTATGGCATCAAGTATTACTTCTATAATTGATAAATTAAATGTTGATAATGTACTCGGTTCGGTATATGGTGATGATACTATTATGGTAATATTTCAAGATAAAAATTTAGCCGATTCCGGAGCTGTTAAATTTGAAGAATTGTTGTCTATGTAAAAATCAACTAATTGATAACAGTTGATTTTTTTTTATTCTTTGCCTATAATTAAATTATGTTAAGATTACTTAAAATTAATAATGTAGCATTGATAGAAAATTTATCTATTGAATTTGATGATGGCCTTAATGTTTTATCTGGTGAAACTGGAGCTGGTAAAAGCATTATCATCGATTCACTTAATTTTGTTTTAGGTGGTAAGCCTCACAAATCTATGATAAGAAATGGTAAAGATTCTCTTAAAGTTGAGGCACTATTTTTGCCACCATTTACTATAGAAGTTATATCAAAAGCAAAAGAATTGGGAATTTCTATTAGTGAAGAATTATTATTATCTCGTACATACAATCAAATGGGTAGAGGAGATATCAGAATAAATGGTAATATTGTAACCGCTTCAATGCTTAAAGTCATTACTACTGCATTAGTTGATATTCATGGCCAATACGAACACCAATCTTTGTTAAACGATAAAAATAATATTAATATAATTGACAATTTTGGTGACGCCGAAATTGTTACATTAAAAAATGAATATCTCAATACCTTAACTATGTTAAGGCAAGTAAATTTGGACATAGATGCTTTGGGTAGTGATGATGGACAAAGAGAGCGTATGCTTGACTTATTATCTTACCAAATAAAAGAAATTGAAAACTTTGGAATACAAATTGGCGAAGAAAGTTCATTAAGAGAAAAACGCAACTTTTACATGAATGCTGAAAAAATCGCTAATGCTTATAAAAGTGTTATTGAATTATTAACTAATAATAATATGGTTGCGAATATCAAATTGGCAGAAAATGAAATAAATAGCATACAAAAGTATGATTCCACTTTGAATGAAATTGATGATAGATTAAGTTCATCACGAATTGAACTTGACGATATAATTACAACAATCAAAGAAATGCAATCCAACTTAGATTTTGACCAATATGATTTTGATAAAATTGATAATAGATTAGATGAACTTAAATTATTAAAGAAAAAATATGGAAATGACGAACAAGCGATACTCGACTTTTGTGCTAATGCAAAAAATGAATATAATCGCTTAATTGATGGAGAAGCTAACCTAAATAAATTAAAGATAAAAAAACAATCGATATTAGAAGAGTTAAATAAAAAAGCGAATAGTTTATCAATTGCTAGAAAACAAGTTGCTAATATTTTTAAAGATAAAGTAAATAGTGCGTTTGAGAGTCTTGCAATGAAAAATGCAAAGTTTGATATTGTATTTGAAAATATTGATTTTTCAAATTCAGGTATTGACAATATTAAGTTTTTATTCTCTGCAAATATTGGACAGCCTTTAAAACCTTTGTCAGAAATAATATCTGGTGGCGAAATGAGTAGATTTATGCTAGCAATTAAGAGTATAATTAGTGATAAAGATAATATTTCAACTGTTGTTTTTGATGAAATTGATACTGGTATAAGTGGGGCAGTTGGTTATGAAATTGCATGTAAAATGGCATCCATTAGCAAATCTCACCAAGTTATTGCGGTTAGTCATTTACCACAAATATCAGCAATGGCAGATAATAGGTATTTGATTCACAAAGACGTTAAAGATAACCAAACATATACTAATGTTGATTTACTTGATGAGATGGGCTCAATAAGCGAAGTTGCAAGATTATCTGGAGGAGACGGAAATAAAGAATCATTAATACATGCCGAAAAATTAATTGAAAAATGTAACATTTACAAAAAATCAATTTAATGGCAAAATTTGTAACTTGCATATTTGATATGCTTATTAATTAAACTACTCTTATGGGGTAGTTTTTTGTATGTCAAAATTAAGAAAAATTACGTATTATTTTTGTTTGTGTTTGCTTGTATTTTTACTCGCGATATCCGTTCAAGTACCATTTGGCACGATTTTTTCATTACCAGATAATGTTATTTTGTCTTATAGTGATATTGAATTAATTAATGAAAAAGACATATTTAGTAAGTTGATTTCATTAAGCGTTAAAGATAATGTCCTTCCAACTATAAACAACGACGAAGAAGATGAAATCATTGTGCAATTTAAACTTTTTGATTTAATACCTATTAGAAGTCAAAAGGTAAAACTTATGTCAGAAGATGAAGTTTTGGCAAGTGGCGAGATTGTTGGTGTGCAAATGAAGACTGATGGTTTTATAGTGATTGAAAGCGATAATGAAAATATTTTAAAGGGAGATATATTAAAAGCAATTAACGATATTCCGTTAGATGACTTTGAGCAAGTTGAAAATATTTTATTAAATATAAAAAGTGATACTTATGTTTCTTTAACGCTTATAAGAGATAATCAGACTGTTATTGAACAAATAATGCCACATTATGATGCGGTTACTGATAGTTACAAACTTGGATTATGGGTTAAAGATAGTATGGGAGGTATTGGCACATTAACGTTTGTTAAAGATGATAATAGATTTGGAAGTTTGGGGCATCCGATATCTGAATCTGATACCAATACTATCATCAGTGTTAAAAATGGTGATGTATATAGTTGTAATGTTATGGGCGTAAATAAAAGCAAAGGAAATGTACCAGGCGAAATTCGTGCGTTGTATTTAGCAAAAGATAGTCAGGGCAGGGTTGATAAAAATTGCGAATTTGGGGTATATGGCTGGTTAAATGAAGATAGTCTTCTTTTATTAAAAGGTAAAAGTTATAAAGTTGGTGGGCGATTAACAGTAACTCCTGGAAGAGCAAAAATATTGTCTAATATAGATGGAGAAGGAATAGAAGAATATGATATTGAGATTATAAAAACAAATTATCAAAATTATTCCAATGAAAAAGGTATGGTATTGCGTGTAACAGATAAAAAATTAATCGAAAAAACAGGCGGAATTGTTCAAGGCATGAGCGGTAGTCCTATTATACAAAATGACAAAATAGTTGGTGCTGTAACTCATGTTTTCTTGAATGATTCAACAAAAGGATATGGTGTATATATTGATTGGATGATGTTAGAATAATTTTGAATGGCCTATTATAAAAACGTTCAAAAATCTATTATTTTTAATGATTTTTGTAAGATTTTTGGTTAACTATTTTGATTTATGTATAATGATGTAAAATAATGTTATAAATTGGAGTCAACGTTGTGGGAAAAGTTATAAAAATATTATTATTCATTAATGATAAATTAAAAATATACCAAGTCGAACAAGCATTAAAGATAAAGAACATATCTCTCAAAATATATTTGAGCTTTTATGATATGCTATATTATGATGACGATTTTGATTATGATTTATTAATATGGGATAAAAATTCTATAAACACTGATGACCAAATTTTAAAGTTGTTTTCTATGAAGGGTAGTAAGTTGTTTATTCCATCTATTTGGATTATAGACAAGGAAACTAATTTTTTTGAGAATAAAATAACATACGAAGATTTATTAAATAAAACTAATCAAATTTTAGATTGTGTCAAAAGGCAATTAGCATTGGATAACAGCAAATTAGTTGATATTAGAAAAAAGATTGCCATTGTTATGAAAGAAAGTAATATCTCTCCTAAATTATCGGGGTTTAACTTTATTCAGGAAGCAATTATATTAATGATGAGAAATAAGTCATATTCTTTATCAAAAGATATTTACCCTAATTTGTCTAATAAATTCAACACAAGTTCTAGCAGAATAGAAAAAGACATTAGGTATGCAATCCAAAAATCTAATACATTAAATAACAAAGTTACGAATAAAAGTTTTATATTGGAAATGGTAGAAAAAATAAAATATATATAGAATAAAGTAATTTTATGTAAATATATATATAATATGAGAACGAGAAGAGGTTATCGAAACTCTTATATTGTTAATGGTAGTCTTAAAGAGTTATTGTATAAGAATAGAGTAGTCATTGTAATATCAGTATTAATAATTATTGGCTGTATTATAACTGGTATTATGACTGCTTTGAAAGTTGTTGACGATATTACTTCTGATAATATACATGATGACATTTTATATAAATTTTTAAAAAGCGAGAGTAGTTTTACTGGCTATCTTTTTAGTAGATTTTTATATTCGAGTGCTGTTATAATCTTGATGTTTTTTTGTTCATATTCGGTTATTTTGTTAGCAGTACCAGCAATTTATATTATTCATTGTTCTTTTAATCTTGGAATTAATTGTATTGTATTAACAACATTGTTCGGATTTAGTGGCGTATTTAATGTTGTTTTTATTATATTTCCGTGCCATTTGTTAACCATATTGTTATACATATTATGTTTTAGTATTGTAATTAAGCGAGCACTTGTATTTAAACGTTATGGTAGATTTTGTATTAGTAATAATTGTAGGACAAAATATTTTTGGCTATTAGTCGTTGCTTTTGTTTTATCTATTATTGAGGCTATTTTGCTTAATTTTGTTTGTAATACATTTATTTTTGCAATTTAAAGATTTTTTTACTTTTTAATAGTTTTTTTGAAAAAAGTATGGTATTATATTAATGGATAAGTGATTTTTTTAGAGGGTACTTATGGAAAAAGCTGTTATTAAAATATCTGAATACATCAAAAAACAAACCGATATTGTGCCAGAGATTGGCATTATGACAGGCAAATATTTTAATCATTTTGTTGAAATGGTCGAAAATCCTGTTGTAATAAAATATACTGACATACCAGATTTTCCTACACTAAGAGCAGATAAAGAAGGATGTTTTATATTTGGTAAAATAAAAAATCGTCCTATTGCAATAGTGCATGGTAGGTTGCACGGTTATTATGGATATAAGCAAGGTGAAATTTTACTTCCTATGATGGTTTTACACTATCTTGGATGCAGAAAAATAATTAGTAATACTAGCGCTGGTGCATTGAGCCATAGAATGAAAGTAGGTGATGTTGCTGTAATTACCGATCATATTAATTTGTCTGGCACAAGTCCTCTTATAGGTTCTTTTTCTTATAGTAACAAACATAGATTTTCTAATGTAAGTGATACTTATAGCAAAGAGAATATTGCCTTTGCAAAAAAGATTGCAAAATCAATGCATTTTAAATTAAAAAAAGCTGTTATTATGCAATTTACTGGGCCAACACAAGAAACTCGTGCAGAGGTTAATTTAGCAAGGATGTTACATGCTGACGTTATGGGATTTAATATTATAACAGATACTTTATGTGCTTCTTATCTTGGTATGAATTATCTTGCATTGGTGCTTGTCACTAATTATAATTCAGCTGATTCGGTTAATACTATTAGGTATGACGATATACAATACAATTTAAAATGTGCCGACAAATTTTATTCAGAATTTTTGAGTAAGTTGGTTGAAAAATTTTAATACATAAAACAAGTGTTATTGCAAAAAATACTTATAAAAGGAGACTTTTATGAAAAAAGTATTATTATCATTAACACTTGTTTTTTGTTTATTGCTAATTCCTGTATTTAGTCCAGTAAACCCTAAAAACATATCTTATGCAGAAAGCGAAAATAAATCTGATGCTAAGGCAATCTATTTGTTAGATGCCGCCAGCGGTCAAGTATTAAAAGAAGAAAACGCCGATGCTCAAATGCCAGTTGCTAGCATAGTAAAATTAATGACTATATTGTTAACATTTGAGCATTTGGAAGATGAAAAGATTTCGCTTGATGATACTGTTATTGTATCAGAAAACGCAGCTGGTATGGGAGGTTCCCAAGTATTTATTGAAAATGGTGGTAGTTATAAATTAGAAGATTTGTTAAAAAGTGTAATTGTTGCCTCTGCCAACGATGCGAGTGTGGCAATCGCTGAATATATTGCTGGTAGTGAAGATAATTTCGTAAGATTGATGAATAACAAAGCCAAAGAATTAAATTTACAAAATACAAATTATTGCAACGCGACAGGATTACCAGCGGTTAATCAATTCTCATCGGCAAAGGATGTAGCAATAGTATTAAAAAGTGTTTTACAATATCCAAAGTATTTCGATTATAGTACAATTTGGATTGATAAACTATCTCATAGTAACAATAGAATAACTGAATTAGTTAATACCAATAAATTAATAAGATATTATAAAGGTTGTGATGGCGGCAAGACTGGTTCAACTAACGAAGCGGGATATTGTCTTGCTGCAACAGCAGAAAGAGGGGATATGAGATTAATAGGAGTTGTTCTTGGTGCTGAAAATGCTAAATCCAGATTTGCTCTAACGTCAGAATTGTTAAATTACGGATTTAATAATTTTGTTAATAACAAAATGCTAAGCAAAGAAGAATTGATTGATAATAATATTAATATTAAAAAATCAAAAACCGAAAAAGTCGAGGTCGTTTCTAGCCAAGATATATACTATTTACAAAATAAAACTGATCAAGACAATATCGAATTAAAATATGAGTTTGTAGAAAGCATATCCGCCCCAGCCAAAAAAGGTGATGTGGTTGGTAAGGTATATCTGCTAAAAGACAACCAAGTTGTTAAAGAAGTTAATTTAATCCTTAACAATGATATTGAAAAGGCAAGTTATTATGATAATATTGTATCTATTATATCTAATTGGTCGATTATAAACTAAAAACCACGCAAGTGGTTTTTTTATTTTTGCGATATATGTAGAATAATTATTTTGTTGTAATTTGTTTGCAAAATGATTTGAATATATATATAATAATACTATGTATAGTTGCTTTTGGGAGTAGTAATGTTTTTATATTTATTGTTTGAGCCTAATTTAACATTCCAATTAAAAATTATGATTTTGTGTGTTTATACCATTGTAATAGTAATTGCAATGAGTGCACATGAATTTGCTCATGCATTTGCCGCCGTTAAAAGTGGAGACAATACTCCGAAGGCATTAAAACGATATTCTCTTAATCCATTTAGACATATCGACGGAGTGGGGTTATTAAGTTTCTTGTTTTTGGGTATCGGTTGGGCTAGGCCAGTGGAAATCAATCCTTTTAATTTTAAAGGTAATTACAAACTTAAAATGTTTTGGGTATCCATATCTGGTGTGTTAACTAACCTTATTATAGCATTTTTGTCTGGTGCAATATTTTATACTTGGGTTGTTACTAATTATTTTAATTTCTTTGCATTTGATTTTTTCTTGTATTTATTTTCTAGTCTTATTCAAGTTAATATGATGCTATTTGTATTTAATTTGTTGCCAATTTTTCCGCTTGATGGCTATAATGCGGTTGCAAGTTTTTTGAAAGTAGATAATAAATATTGTACTTACATGAGAAGATATGGCAATTTTATATTATGGGGACTTATCCTTGTAATGATTGTGATTGAACAGTTTACGCAAGTATATCCTTTAACTTGGTTAGCGGATACTATCTATTATCCAATTGATAGATTGTGGAGTTTAATATTTTTAGGTGTGTGATATGGAAGAAAAAGATAAGTTATTCGAATATGATGCTGGTTGTCAGTTCAAACTAGACAATTTTGAAGGGCCTCTTGATTTATTATTACATTTAATTAAAGAAAGTAAGATGGAAATTTTTGAAGTCAAACTTGCGGATATTACTGAACAATATCTTCAATATTTGTCTTCAATAGATCAACTTGATATGGAAAAAGCAAGTGATTTTATTGAAGTTGCGGCAATACTGATTGAGATAAAGTCAAAATCCTTGTTACCAAAACCTGAGCCAGAAGTAGTAGATGAAGAAGATGATGAGACAAGACTACTAAGGCAATTACAAGAGTATAAAATATTTAAAGAAGCATGTGAGAGGTTACGTCAGTACGAAAACGTCAATAGATTATACAAAAAGCCTGACGAAACAGTTGGAGATTATCGCGTTATTTTACAAAATATGGAAATTGAAGGGTTGCTTAATGCTTTTGCAAATGTTTTAACTAGAATAACAATTGAGAAAAAAGAAATTGAACCTAAAAAAATTGTTAAAGATAGGTGGACTGTTGCCGAAAAAGTCGCATCTATAAAAAATATGGTTACAGAAAGACATCGCTTCAAGTTTACTGATTTATTTGATGAAAACTACTCAAAAAGTGAAGTTATTAATGTATTTTTAGCTTTACTTGAATTGTTAAAAATGCAATTTATAAGGGTAATACAAAATAATGAAGATAATGATATTGATATAATGGCAAGAGAGGAAGAAGATGGACAAGTTGGATAATTTGAATAAAATAATTGAAGGAATATTATTTGTATCCGGTGACGGTGTATCTGTTGACGATATTGCAGAAAAACTTGAAGTTAGCAAAAAGGAGATATCAAAAGCAATTGATACATTAAAGGAAGAATATGCTAATAGAGGAATAAATATCGTTTTATATAAGGGCAAAGCACAAATGTGTTCTAATCCTGAAATTGTTGATGATATTAGTTTGGTTCTTAACCCAATTAAAGAAAAACAACTAACTAAGGCAGCATTAGAAACTGTTGCAGTCATTGCATATAAACAACCAATAACTAGATTAGAAATTGAAGAAGTAAGAGGGGTTAATTGTGACTATGCTTTGCAACTTTTGAGCAATTTTAAAATGATTGAAGTCGTAGGACGAAAAGATGCGGTGGGAAAACCATTATTATTTGGAACTACTGATGAGTTTTTAAAAAGATTCCAGATAAGTGATATTTCGGAGTTGCCTGATTATAATGAGTTACTTGATAGAATTAAATTAATTCATGAAGATAACAAAGATGATTCATTATATAACAATTTCAAAATACCTACCGATGAGGAAGAAGAACAAAGTTATCAGCAAGATAATGAAATAAATAATGATATTCAAAAAAATATAAACTAAATATGAGAAAAATTATTAAATGTATGTAAATGTGTGTGATTACATACATTTTTTTTTGTAATTTATAAATACTAAAACTATGAAGATTACATTAATAGTATCGCTTTTGATATTGATAATATTGTTGATACCGTTGAAGATGAAGGTAAAATTTGTTTTTAACATTATTGATAATAAAGGTTGCTTAGTAGGTAAATTATTTAATATTAGATTGCTTTTTAGTAGATTTTATTTTATCGGCAAAACAATAGTAATGGTTAACAAAAAAAACAAAGTCAGAACATTTGTTTTATCAGCTGAACAACCTAGTAATTTTGGAGATATATTAGCGATACAATTAATTAAATCATTCAAATATAAAACAGCTAAATTATATACAAAAATAGGAAGTAAAGATAATGCTTTTTTAACGGCAATGGTAACAGCATTATTTCCTATACCATTTAATTTTTTAAAGGGTTTGCTTGTTTCAAAAAACACAATAAGCACGATAAATATGGGTTTTTTTCCTTCTTTTTGTGACGATGAATTATTATTTGGTGGAGCAAGTTGTGTTAAATTTAATTTATTTATGATTTTGAAATGTTATGTTTTATCTATTAAAAAGTATTTAAGCGGAGGAGTAAAAAATGGAAAAAGAATATCAAATTGATAAAGTGTTGGAACAAACATTAACAAAACTAAAATCAATAATTGATATTGATTCAATAATTGGTAAACCTATTCATACTGATACTGGGGAAACAATTATACCGCTATCAAAAGTATCAGTAGGATTTGTTGCAGGAGGCGGAGAATATCAAGAAAAAAATAAGAAAAAGCGTGTAGCGTCAGAATTACCATTTGCAGGTGGCTCGGGTGGAGGATTTAATATATCGCCAATTGGTTTTTTAATAATCTCTTCCACTGGGGTAAGAATGATAAATGTTGATGATGAATCTAATTTACAAAAAATATTTGATGTTGTTAAAGATATGTATAAAAATTACAAAAAGGATTAATTATGAA
>CALVZT010000005.1 GCA_944372595.1 uncultured Clostridia bacterium | reverse complement strand
ACATCGCTTTGCCTAATGCCTGCAAATTTGTATAGCACTTCATATTCGCTGTCACTTTCTTTTATATCTGCCATACTTTTTATATCGTCCCTTTGCATAATATCTTGATACATTCTTGCAAAAGGTTCTGGTAAAGTATCAAATTCTTTTTGCTTTGAATTGCATAAAGCAAAATATTCTATCAAAAAATATTTATTTATTGCTATTTTTTCGCTAAAACTGGAATTATATATATACTTGTCCTTTTTATCTAATGTTCCAAGCAATATATCTTTAAAATATAATTCTATCATATTAATCATCCCCCATTGCCCTTTCTTTTATATTCGTATCAGTTGATTGCATATCAATTATATCATTATCTTCGCTATCGTTTAACAATGTAGAAAAAGTAGAATGTAATCTAGGATTTTTAGTAAAATCGACTTTATTAATCATATCATTTTCTAACAAGAACGATCTTGAATAATCAAAAAATTTGCAAATATTATCTAAACAAACATTGTCAAAATTTTTATCCATTTGTTGATTGTATAGATGCATAAGTTCGCTAAGTGTCATATTTTTATTTGTGTTATCTATTTCTTCAACAAGCACTTCTTTTAAACATTCACAAACATCAATATCTTTTAATGATTGCACTACTTCAAGAATCATTTTTTCACCTTTGGTATGTGCCTTTTTCTTTTTTAAATCAACCAAATAATCGTGCATCAATGTGTATTCATCTATAAGTCTTTTTTGATCACAATTTGTTAAAGACAAAAAATTTGATTTAAAAACGTCCAAAAAACATGAAATACCAAAATTATTTATGTATTGATTAATTTTAATTTGGTCAAATTCTGAAAAAAAAGTTTGGTCGAAATCAAATGCTGGACCTACACGAATTGAACACTCATCACCCTTTTTGCCTTTTTGTATTTTTGAAATAAAAACGATATTATCCGTATGATGATCAAGATTGTAGCATATCAAATCCCCTATGGTTTGAATTATTAAAACACATTTGATTAAATCATAATCTACTATAAATCCGCCAGGAAATAAGTTTTTGTGCTCTTCTAAAAACTCTTTTAATATATCAACATCTTCATCAACATAAGTGCGTGGAGGAAATTTTTCTGTTATTTCTTTATATGCTGCAACTCTTTGTCCTTCTATTAATTCTTTTGGGGTAGATGCAAGTTTGTTCTTGGACTTGAAGCATTTAAATTTATAAAAACTATCAAGTGGAATTTGATGTTCATTATTTGATACAAATGATTCTGAATATGAAACATTAACCCATCTATTTGGAAAAAGTGTTGAGACTACCTTGCCTAAATGGTATGAAACCGCATCTATGCCTAATTTTTGTAATATCCTTGAAGTTAAACATTCAACTAGGCTAATGTTGCATCTTTTGTTTACTTCTCTTTTTAATTTTATTTTTCTATGTTCGCTTGGTTCTTGTGTGGCTTCAGATTTAATATAAAAAATTTTTTCTTGAGAAGTTCCCACGTTTTCAACCAAAATTCCCTTTTCATGATATCCAATTATATAGGGCAATAATTTTCTTTTTTTAAATAATTTCATTTTTTATGCAAAATCCTTTATATACTTCGTATATATAATACGTTATTTAAAAACAAATTTCAATATGTTTTTTAACTTCTTGTATCAATAATATCATTTCCGCAATTTAGCCTTGTACATAGTTCAAAGTAGCAGCCTATAACAGAATATTTTCTAATGCTATATTTATTATTATAAATTAATTTTTTATCACTCATACAAGACTTACAATTACCATATAAAACGGTTTTGTATGGACAATGTGTCAACAACATTAAGGCTGCTTGCCCGCAATAACTCATTCCTTTGTTATAATCGCTAAACATCGGTTCAATCGAATTAACAAATTTATCTATATTTATAGAATTCAAAAATGCCAATGAATAGTCATTTACAATGTTTAAAGTATAATTAACAATAATATCTCGCTTAAAAGATAACCCACTTATATTACAAGCAAAAATTCCAACACTTGTATCTAATTTGGATACTATATTTTTAATAATATCAAATTCTTCACTACTACATACTGGTACTAATAAATATATTTTTTGATTTTTTGCTAATTTATTTATAGGTTCAATTATTGAATTGTTATAATTTTTAGGTGCAAATATTATAGGCGTATGAATATCTATATTATTTAAATCATCCACAACTGTAAGTTTGATTTTTTTAGAATTTGTTTTACCTAATTCAAAAGCTACTTTTTGTACTGTGTTTGGACAATTTTTTATCAACAATTGATTGATTAACTTATCAATCCCTTTACGCCTTAATTCATTGATTTGCGACTTTGCCAAAAACACATTATTGCTAATTACCATACAATTATCAATCTCAAACACAGTGTTTCCTAATTTTGTAATGTTGTCGACTATCTCTTGTTGAGACGTTATTTTGTTAATTGCTTTGGGACAAACATTATCTAATTGTTCGACAATTTCTATTTCATTACAAGATATATGTATTGTAGGCTTTTGGCCAACTTTTGCGATTACTGCTATATTTATTGGGAGTTTTCTTGTTTTTGCACAAATCAATTTTTCATATTCACTATCTACCATAAGGCTAATTTTTTCTGCGATTTTAGGCCTTGTCTTTGAAAATAATTTATATTTATTCTTTCCTAAATTGTATACATTGCCAACGCCCATAGTTTTGTCAGATGATAAAAACTTAATGCCATCGCCTTGTACAATATTATGTTCACTGTAAACTTCTATTTCAAACAAATCTTTAAAAGGTTTAACACCTATAACTTCTCCTATGATTTGTCCCCTATGATTTTGATATGTTGGATTAATAATGCGAGCATCATTATAATTATCTAAGTGATAACCTGTATTAAATGTTCCTCTTTCAAAAATTTTATATAACTTTTCTTTTTCTTCTTTTGCCGTTGAGAGCCCATCAATTACCCTTCTATAACTTTGTACTGTCTGAGCAATATAACCGCTTCTTCTTAATCTTCCTTCAATCTTAAACGAATCAACTCCTGCTTGAATCAACTCATCCACCCGCTCAATTAAGCACAAATCTGTTGTCGATAAAAAATACCCATTTTTGTTTTCAACTCTATATGGCAAACGACAAAGTTGTAAACATTCTCCCCTATTACCGCTCTTGTTATTTGTCACACTGCTTAGATAACAGTTACCCGAGAATGATACACATAATGCTCCTTGAACAAAATATTCAATCTCCAAGTTTGTTTCTTCTTTGATTCTTTTAATATCAGTTAGTTTTACTTCTCTACTAAGAACAATTCGCGAAAAACCTAAATTTTTAGCAATTTTTGCTCCTTCAACATTACAAATACCCATTTGAGTACTCGCATGTAAAACAATTCCTTTATATTTGTTTTTTAAAAAATACGCAAGCCCCAAATCTTGAATAATAAAAGCATCAATATTGGCATCAATAGCATTATCAACAATGTTTTCTACTTCTTTAAATTCATCATTTTTTATTAGTACATTCAATGTTAAATAAACTTTAACACCAAAAAGATGAGCAAGATTAATACACTCCCTCATCTCTTTATCTGTAAAATTATTTGCCTTTTGTCTAGCGTTAAAATTTTTTGCTCCGAGATAAATTGCATCAGCACCACTATTTAATGCTGTCATAAACGTTTCTTTATCTCCACAAGGAGCAAGCAATTCAACTCTTCTGTTCAACACGATTGATTGTATCCTTTAATCTTGATATTACTTTGTCTTGACCTAAAATTTTTGATATAAAATACAAGTCAGGTGTATTCTCTCTATCAGTGATTGCTATTCTTATAATACCACTAACATCTGCGACACTGCCCTTATAGGCAGAAGGATTCTCACGATATGTCTTCATATCCGCACAATATCCATTAGGCTCACATAATGATTTAATCTTATCAAACCAAGTTTGTTTATCATCGCCTTCATTATATAATTTGATGTATTGTGATAAAATGTTTTTTATTGTGTTTTTGTCAGCTCCTAAAAATGACTTGCTAATTGGTACGTATAATTCATCAAACATGTAGGAAAAAAGAGATTCAAATTCATCATAACTACCCAAATCTTTTCTTGGCTTTTTATTCTCTCGATCAATTCTTAATATTTCGGTTAAATAATCTTTTTTATTTGCAATTATTGTGTATAATTTGGGGTTATAATTTTTTGCCCAGTTTATTATACTATCTGCAAGTAAATTAGCAGGGACTCTTGCTACAACATTTTTACTAACGTCGTGAAGTTTGACCATATCAAACATTGGATTATTAGAACCAATTTTTTTAATTGAAAATGGAAATTCTAATACGTCTTTATGCGGATTGTTAACTCTCCACTGCTCAAAATCAGAGTTAAGCAAATTAATCAAATATTCAACAATTGCCTCTGGCATATAACCCTTCTCGATAAAATATCTAACATCGGCTTCTGGGTCTTTTCTTTTACTAATTTTTCGCTTCGTTCCGCTTGCTTCATCATATTTACAAATATTTGGAGTATGAGCATATTTCATAGGTTTTAACGATAATGCATTAAATATCTCCAAATGCTGAGAAAGTGATGGATACCATTCTTCTCCACGCACAACAATCGTTGTGCCCATTAAATAGTCATCTACCACGTGCGCAAGTGGATATGGGGTCATACCATTACTTTTTAACAAAACAACATCTTTAATGTTTTGTCTAACTTGACGCTTACCTTTTATTAGGTCATTAAATTCAAAAGTTTTATCAGCATCCCCCATAGATAACAATCTAATAGCATAAGGTTTGCCATCTTTGATATTTTTTTCTATTTGCTCATAAGTTAGCGTTCGACATACGTCTCTTTCAGCAATTATTCCACTTTCTTCTAATTGTTGTTCGCGACGTTGTAATATGTCTTCTTTATTTTCTGACTTTTCACAAAAACAAGGAAAAGCTCGGCCTTTTTTTACAAGTTCTTTGCAAAATGCTTGATATATCTCTTTTCTTTTACTTTGGATATAGGGACCATATTCCCCAATTGGTGACAATTCCCCCCTATAACCCTCATTTGGCAATACATTATAATATTTAAGCATATCATAAGCAATTTGCCCAGCACCTGCTATTTCTCTTTTGTCATCAGTATCTTCCAACCTAAGATAGAATACACCATTGCTTTTTTTTGCACAAAAATAATCTATAATTGCTCCATACAAACTTCCAATATGCAAAAAACCCGTTGGGCTTGGGGCTAAACGAGTTACCTCGCCGGTTATGTTTCGGCGAGGATAAATTTGCATATAATCTTCAATGTTTTTTGTAATATTAGGAAACAACAAATCTGCTAATTTGTCAAAATTCATAATTGCTCCTTAAAATATATCATTTACCCTTTTTAACCATTTAATATGTGGGGTAAATTTGTAATCAAGATAATTTTGAGTAAATTTGTAATATCCCAAATCTTCATCGCTTAATTGAGATAAGAAATATGATTTGTTAGTACTTGCAAAATACTCCTCGAAATTAATATGTGATTTGGCATTCATAAATAATTCAGTGTCTTTTGCAAACATTATCTTATTGCGTTGAAAATCTGCAATAGCGAGTTTTATTTGATTGCGATATTCGCTATCTGCTTCCTCATTACCTTGTGCTGATAATAACATATTTTTAGTTTTACCCTCATTAACATAAGTAATGTATTCTTCTAGCACTGGAAATTTTTCAAATATTGTAGTTGAGTTTTCATTCGCCTCTGGGTCATTAGAATAGGCAAAGTTATTGACATAGTATTCAAATGCAACATAACCTAATTTTAAGTTATTATACATATAATATATCATCATAGCCGTTCCATCTGTATTGTAATCGACTAATACTTCTGGATTGGTAAAATCTTTGTATGGGTATAAATAATCCATATACAAATCAGCATAAACATCATTAAGTTCAAATGTCGCTCTTAATAAATTTTTGTAGTAAATCAAAAAGTTATTAATTCTTTGTACAACACTTGTCTGCTCAACAAATAATGTTTTTTGTTCATCAAATTCAAGTAATGCTTTTTCAAAAGCGTCTGCTTTATTATATAATTCATTAATTTCGTCTTGATTAATTTTTATGTCTTCATTGGCCTCAATACTTGTCCAAAAAACATCATAGGTCTTGTTTATAAACGCCGAAGCACTATATAACAATGGTTCATAAACAACTTTAATAATATTCATTTTGCTAGTAGTATCATTAATTTGAGTTGTTACATCATCTGGATAATTAATTATTATTCCGTTACTAAACTTGACAGTCGTATCGTTAAAATAATTGATTAAATTTTTATTGTTAGCAATAGATTCGATTTTTGTTTTAACGTCGTCCATATTATAATTTTTGTCACAACCAGTTAAAATTATTGGAATAACAAGCACTATCAATAACGCAAACGTTAAGAAAAATTTTTTCATATATTTCCTCCATTATAAATTGGTATTAGCAGTGCTATTTAAAAAATCTATAACTGCTCTACAACTTAATAATTCTTGTGATTCAGCTTGAAGTTTTTGCATATATTGAGTTGGATTTTTAAAGAAATCCACTGTTGATACAATAGCATTGTAATTTTTTACAAAAGCTGATAAATTAGTATCATTCATTTCTTTGGAGTCATTAATATTATTTTTAAAAAATTGTTCAAGTGCAATATAATTATTATAGTCACCAATCGTTGTTATTGAAGGAGCACCACTTAAACTTTGGTCTTCGTATTGCTTGCTCATCATAGAATCAACACTAATTGCCATTTTGTTGCCAAATATTTTTAAAATATCAACCATTATGGTATATAGATTTTTTTGTTCATAATTGTCATATGCGTTTTCATTAACAATTGCAATTAATTTAGTTAAGAAAGTATTGCCTTTTTTATATGCAGCATTAAGACTCATAGCATAGTATGCCGATAATCCGTTAATTGCAGGCTCCGAGCCACCCTTATATGTCTCCTGATAAGTAACATAATCAGCTTCGGATTTGATTACTAAATCTATATATTCCTCGTATAGATTTACCAATTCTTTTTTATCCTTTGTGCTAATATCTTCAAGCATTGGAATATAAACTAAATAATAATCAATAAATTCATTCAAATTTGTTATATTTTTAATGGTAAACGCAGCATATTCATTTTGGGCATCATTACTGTTTTTTACGCTATTAGCATGGTTAGTTACTTGCTCAAAATCTACTTCTTCGCTCTTGTTGATGATAATGTTATAAGTTCTCTTCTCAATATCTTTGTTATTGAAGTATATAATAACACCAACTATAATTAATCCTAATATTGCCGCAACAATTACAATTTTAAGTATTATAGATTTCATCAATTCCTCCTTTTTGGGACAACAAAACTATATTTCTTGTTATCTCATTGTATCATTAAAACGTATAACTGTCAATGTTACAATGTAAAATATGACTAAAACTTGATTATAATTAGTTGAATTTTGGAATTTATTTTGTTACACTATTATGACTGGGAGGTCAATATGGCTTTTTGTAAATTCTCTTCTCAACTTGTCAATAGTTCATCTGTAAGCATTGATGCTTCTTTTTTAAATGACTATTTGCCTGTTGCACCAGAATCATGTGTTAAAATATACTTATTTGGTTTGCTTAAATGTTATAATGCTTCGGCGAATGATAATAATATAGAAAATTTTGTTAATGTACTTGGCTATACCAAAGAAGACATTTTGTCAGCATTCCATTATTGGCAAGAACAAAATCTAGTTCAAATTATAAATGTTGAACCTTTTGAAGTAAGATATTTGCCAGTTAAAAATTCACTTGGCGTTCTTAAAAAATTTAAAAAAGACAAATATGCATCATTTAATATATCTGCTCAAGAAATCATTGAAGATAGAATGATATCTCCTAACGAATACAACGAGTATTACTCACTAATGGAGAGTATGGAGATAGAACAAGCAGCAATGCTGATGATAATGAAATATTGTGCTGACGTCAAAGGTAAAAATATTAATTATCCATATATTATTACGGTTGCTAAAAATTGGGCTTATGAAGGAATTAGAACAAGCAAGGACGTTGAACAAAAGTTAAACGATCTTAATCTTATATCCCAAGACTTAACCGATATTGCAAAGGCACTTAAATACAAAGGAACAATTGCAATTGAATATAAAGACAATTATGTTAAATGGAAGGACAACCTTGGCTACGATTTGGGCACTATAATTTATGTAGCAAAAAATATTAAAGATAAAACGAGATACAAATTTGAGAGTCTTGATGCAAGACTTAATAAATACTTCGAACTTAATTTAAAATCAATCAAAGAGATTGAAGAATACGAAGCAAACAAAGGCTACCTTGAAGAATTATCGAGAAAAATTATTTCACGATTACGTGCTAAGTTTTATGATGTTAGCACTTTAAGTGAAGTATATCTAATTGATTGGATAAAAAAGGGCTACAACGAAGACACATTAATGTTTGTTGCAGATTTTTGCATGAAAAAAGGCAAACGCGACATTACCCAAATGGATGAAACAATCAATAAACTACACAAATTAGGTCTAATCAGCATCGATAGCATCAATAAATATTTAAGTGATTTAATAAGTGTCGATCAAAAAATTAAAGAAATAATCAACAACCACGAACTCAATCGAAAAGTTACAAGTTATGATAGAGAAAATTATAAAACTTGGACAGAAGATTGGAATATGAGTGATGAAATGATTCAATATGCATCTTCCCTTGCCGTTGGTAAATCTAACGTTTTTAGTTATATCAATAAAATATTATCCAATTGGCATCAAAATAACATTCATTCATTAAATGAAGCAAAGAAGAATCAACCAAAAATTGACACGTCTAATAAGATAGTTACTTGTCATAGCTTTTCAAAAGACGATTTTGATGCATTATTTGATAATCTTGATGAGGTGGAACTATGATAACAAAAACACAAATGTATCATAACGCTGTTGAAAAAGTCAAAGCAAGAGCACAACAAGCTCAGACTATTGCCAACCAAAATTACCATAAAGCAACTTTAAATCCACTTTTTAAACAAGTTGACACAAACATAATTAGTCTTAATATAGCAATAGCAAAAGCTGAAGTCGATAACAAAGATAGTAGCGAATACAAAAAATTACTAAAAAAATTTCTTAACGAAAGAACAAAAATTTTAAAAAATATGAATATGGCAGAAAATGATTTATCGCCAAAATACTTTTGTCCAAAATGTCATGATACTGGATATTACAAAGATAATTATTGCGATTGTGTTAAAAAAATTGTTAATGATGAATATAGCAAACTTAATAATTGTATCCTTGACCCAACCCAAACATTTGAAAATAGTAATGATAATTTATTAAGCGATGATGCAAAATTAGCATACAAAAAAATATATTCTTGGTGCGAAAAATTTCCTAATAACAAAATCAAAAATATTGTTTTGCAAGGAGGCACTGGCATAGGAAAGACATACCTTGTAAATGCGATTTGCAATAAACTATCTTCAAGGCAATTTCTGATACAGTATTTTACGGCTTTTGGACTTAATAATTTGTTTTTGAAATACCATACTTGTTTTGATTATGATAGACAAAATATGTTAGATAATTTACTGGATTGCGACTTACTAGTAATTGACGATTTGGGCACAGAAAATATTTTAAAAAATGTTACTATTGAATATTTATATCTCATATTAAACGAAAGATTAATAAAAAATCGTTCAACCATTATTACAACTAATTTATTGCCAGAAGCGATTTTAGACAGATACGGCGAACGAATATTTAGTCGTCTTATAAACAAGCAAAACTCAACATTATTAAAAATAAGTGGGAATGATATAAGATTAAAAAAATAATTACAAAAAATTGGTGTAATTGATCACCAATTTTTTGTTAATTTTCATCTGCAAGATAGTCAAGTCCTGTTCTACTAAATTGACTATTATATAATTCAGCATAGAAGCCATTTTTGTTAATTAATTGTTTGTGAGTACCACTCTCAACAATGTTACCATCTCTCATGACTAATATCATATCGGCATTTTTTATCGTCGATAACCTATGTGCTATTACAAAAGATGTTCTATTTTTTGTCAACTTATCCATTGCTGCTTGAATTAATTCCTCTGTCCTTGTATCAACAGAACTTGTTGCTTCATCTAATATAAGCATTGGCGCGTCTTCTATCATTGCTCTTGCAATAGTGATTAATTGTTTTTGCCCCTGACTCAAATTGCTCTCTTCATCCACAAACATATCATAACCTTGAGGTTGAGTTTTGATAAAGTGCAAAATATTCGCTGCCTCGCAAGCTTCGTCTAACGCTTTTTGAGAAACTCCTTTTTTGTTATATACAAGATTTTCTCTTAGTGTTCCTTCAAACAACCAGGTATCTTGTAACACCATTCCAAATAATTTTCTTACATAACTTCTATTCATATCTTTTATAGAATGGCCATCAATTTTAATATCTCCATCAAAATCGTAAAATCTCATTAACAAATTAACTAATGTAGTTTTACCTGCACCAGTAGGCCCAACAATTGCAACTTTTTGTCCTGGTTTAATGTTGCAATTGAAATTTTTGATTATTACTTTATCTGGGGTATATCCAAAGTTAACGTTTTCAAAATCCACTTGACCTTTAATAGTTTTGAATTTAAATTTTTTATCACTCTCATCAACTTGCTCTTCTTCATTCAAAAATTCAAAAACTCTTTCTGCGGCAGCTGCTGTTGATTGTAAAGTACTAACAATAGATGATATCTGAGAGATTGGCTGATTGAATTGTCTTATATAGATTAAGAAACTTTGAATAACACCAACTTTTATTGTTCCTTTGACAACTAATCCACCACCAACTATACAAACAAGAACGTATGAAACATTTCCTATAAAGTTCATTATTGGCATCATAACTCCTGATAAGAATTGTGCCATAAAACTGTTTTTGTATAACTTGTGATTAATTGCATCAAATTCGTCTAATGCCTTTTGTTCACCGTTAAAAACTTTAACTATATTATGCGCAGAATATATTTCTTCAATATGTCCGTCAATCTCCCCTAATCTTTCTTGTTGCCTCCTATAATATTTTTGAGAAAATTTAACAACAAATGCAGCGACTATAATGCTTACTGGAACAGAAACAATAGCAATAAGAGTTAACTGCCAGCATATAACAAACATAATTATTAGTACACCAATAATTGTTGTTACAGACGTAATGATGGTTCTAAGGCTGGTGTCCAATGTTTGAGAAATTGTGTCAACATCATTTGTAACACGTGACAATATATCCCCATACGTGTTTTTGTCAAAATATTTTAGTGGTAATTTGTTAATTTTTTGAGAAATGCTACTTCTTAACTGATATGTTATCCTAGCATTTACTCCCGCCATAATAAACGATTGCAAATAACTAAGGGTCGAACTTACCGCATAGATAACAATCAACCAAATTCCTATCGTATTTATTGCATCAAAGTTAAGTATTAATTTACCTGTTTTTTGATAATTTGTGTAAGCATCTTGGATATTAGAAGTAATATCTCCCAAAAACATTGGCCCAAGAATAGCAAATATTGTGCCTACTACCGCACAAGTAAATGCAAGAATTATTAAAAATCTTTGTGGCTTTAAATATTTAAGTAATTCTTTAAAAGATTTTTTGAAGTTTTTTGGCTTATCACCTAGTCCCATGCCTCTGCCACCTGGCATTGGACCACGATTTGTTTGGGTTGGAGGATTTTTACTCATCTTAATTCCTCCTTACTTAATTGTGAATATGCTATTTCTTGATAAATTTTGCAATTTTTCATTAATTGCTTATGGGTACCGTGTCCTACCATCTCCCCTTTATCAAGAACAATTATTTGATCTGCATCCATAATTGTTCCTATCCTTTGAGCAACAATTAATTTTGTTGTATCCTTTGTGTGTTTTTTTAGTTCTTCTCTTAAAATTTTATCGGTTTTAAAATCCAATGCCGAAAAACTATCATCAAAAATTAAAATTTCTGGTTTTTTAATTATCGCACGCGCTATTGATAATCTTTGCTTTTGTCCGCCTGATACATTTTTGCCACCTTGTGCAATCTCGTGATTTAATTTGTCTTTAAACTTATACACAAAATCATAAGCTTGCGAAATTCTCAATGCCTCATCAACTTCACTCTTTGTTGCTTTATCATAGCCGTATTTAATATTATCTTCAATAGATCCTTTAAATAACACGCCTTTTTGAGGAACATATCCCAACTTGTCATTTAAGTCGCTTATCTTATAATCCCTCACATCTATACCATCCACTTGGACATTACCCTCAGTTGCATCATAAAATCTTGGTATAAGATTGATTAATGTACTTTTACCGCTCCCAGTTGAGCCAATAAAAGCAACCGTCTCACCAGGATTGGCTTTAAATGAGATATTTTTGAGTACATAACCTTCAGCATCAGGGTATCTAAAACTAACATTATTAAATTCAACTCGTCCTTTTATGTTAGTTTCTGGCTTACCCTCTCCATCTACTATTTTGCTTTGAGTTTTTAATACCTCCCATATTCTTTTTGCCGAAACTGTTCCTCTTGGAATAAATACAAATAACATAGAAAGCATTACAAAACTAAACAAAACTTGTATTGCATAATTTGAAAATGCAGTTAGACCTCCAATATCTATTAAGCCATCACTTATTAGATATGAACCAAGCCACATAATAGCAAGACTTAGATAATTCATAACAAGTTGCATTCCAGGCATTAGGAATGAAGAAAATCTATTTATGAACAATTCAGTCTTCGTATAACTCTTATTAACTTTATCAAATTTATCTTCTTGTAATTTTTCTGCGCTATATGCTCTTACAACTTTTAAGCCTGTCAAATTTTCTCTTGTTGACTGATTGAGTTTATCGGTGTATTTTTGCATAATATTAAATTTAGGTACAACTACCGCAAACATTGTAAATACAAAAATTAACATCAATCCCACTGCACCAGCTGTTATCCAAGTAAGTTGCATATTACTTGTAGATATTTTAATTACTGCGCCGATAGCCATCGCAGGAGCAGTTAGTGCCATTCTTAAAAACAACATTATAACTTGTTGAATCTGAGTAATATCATTTGTTGAACGAGTAATTAAGCTGGAAGTTGTAAATTTTTCCATTTCTTCCATACTAAAACTTCCAACTTTTTGGAACAAATCTTTCCTTACTCTTGCACTAAATCTTGTTGCAACAAAGGCTGCCAAATAACTAACAATTATTGTGCACAATATGGAACCTAATGAATAAAGCAACATTATTTTTCCAACATCCCATATCTCACTTGATGAGGCAATATTCTCAACATTATCTTGTACCACCAAAGATATTATTTGTCCCATTTTTTCAGGTAATCCCAAATCACAAAAAATATGTAAGCAAATAAATCCTACTATCAATAAAACTATTAGCCATTCATACCACTTAAATTTAGAAAAAATTAATTTTATCATGGTGTTATTCCTTTATTTTGGTATATGAATACATATGATACATTTTCATTAAAAAACTCATATTTAGATATAAAAAGAAATTGTACAAACAACTTCTCTCTTTATTCATTCAACAAATTAACATTGTTTAGTTCAAAAGTCTCATTTCCATCAACATAAAACCATTCATTATCATTAAATTGTTCTGATATTGCATCAATTGGCAGATTGATATAAGTTGCTTTACCTTTTGCAAGAACATTACCTTGTTCATCCTCGATTATGCCAGCACCTTTAAATATTCTTCCTTTATCAAAAGTAATTTTGCCATAAGCAATTAACGTGGTATCTAGTGGAACAGGTTTTACAAAACGAACATTTAACTCACCCGTTACTCCCCATTTGTTGCTGTCTATTTGTATTGCTCTACCTATTACTTCGTCAAGTATCGCCGATATTATCCCACCATGTGCTCGCCCTGGATAACTTTGTAAGTTTTCAGGAATTTTTAGTTTCGTTGCTACAATATTATTTTCTAATTCATAAAAATCTGCTTTTATTCCGCTGGGATTATCTTTTCCACATACAATACATAATCTTCCGTTATTTTGTTTCTTTATTGTTTTTAATTTCATTAATTTTTTCCTTTTGAGCAATATCTTGTTTTTTTATCTCATTATCAGTATTCTCGACTTGTTTCTTTCGATTTTTAAAATTTTGAATATGTTGAATATCCTTTTTAAAACTTTCGCTTACATATATTTTGCTTTCTCTTTTTTCAATAAGCCTTTTGATATTGCTCCTATGAGCAAACACTATCAAAGCAAATATCATAAATAGACAACCAAATGCCCAATAATTGCCCGCCATACACAATATCACCGACTCCATAATAATATATGTAAGTGCCATACATAATGCTGATAAACTTCCAATTTTTGTTAAAAGCAATCCAATAACATAAACGACAAGCAAAATACATATCATTATCGGATGAGCAACTATACAAACACCTGCTGCGGTTGCTATTCCTTTGCCACCTTTGAACTTATAAAACACTGGATAAATATGTCCAATAACCGCCGCCAACCCACCGACATATAAGCCAATATTTGCAAAATACAAATCATTATATCCACCTAGTAAAAAAAATCCACAAACAGCAGAAATTACACCTTTCAATCCATCAAGTATTAATGTAATTATTGCTGGTAAAATTCCGTGTGTGCGTAACATATTTGTCATACCAGGGTTGCCACTACCATGTTTCGTTATATCATCTTTGAAGCATAATTTAGCAATAATTCTACTAAATGATACGTTACCAACAAGATAACTCGCTACTACAAGACCGACAATTTTTAATGCTAACATAATTACCTCACGCGACAATTATAACATACAATTATTAATTATCAAACAAATTAAAGATAAAGTATTAATAATTTATTTTTTTGGATAATATAACAAATTAATAATATCATAGCATAATATTTGACTTAAATTACCTTAATAAATATAATCATATAGGAGTTTTAAATTATGAATAATAACGTCATTCTTGTTGATATATTTGGTAATAGATATGGAGAAATGGAAAAATTAGAAGCACACAAAAAAGGGTTGCTTCACGAAGCATTTTCTCTTTTTATTGTTAAAGATAAAAAAATGCTTATACAAAAAAGAGCATTAGGCAAATACCATTCTGGTGGACTTTGGACAAATGCATGTTGCTCTCACCCTCAAATAAATGAAAGCATCAAAAACAATATCAAACGCAAAACATTAGAAGAAATAGGCACAAAAATTACCAACTTAAAAAAACAATTTTCTTTTGTATATCGCCATCAGTTTGATAACGGACTTATCGAATATGAATATGATAATGTTTATACTGCCGATATTACCACGTCGCTTAAAATTAATAAAGAAGAAGCCGAAGAAGTTAAATGGATTGATTTGAAGATTCTTGCCGACGATTTGAAAAACAATCCACAAAATTACACTGTTTGGTTTTTGATATGTGCTCCCAAAATTATTAAAAAATTTTTATAAAAAAAAGAGAAGATTGCTCTTCTCATTTTTTATTGACTAATTTTTTTAACACTTAAAATTGCTGTAGTTCCCGTTCCTGGAGTAACGGTAGTTCCTGTTGATGAAGTTATAACTAAAGTAATCACATCACTATCCGCCAACGTTGCGATTGTACTTGAATAATCATTAATCACACCACCAGTATCTACCGCAGATACAATACTTGTTCCAGGAAGTTCTGCTCCGTTCTTTTGAACTTCCAATGTTATTGTTCCTTCATCACTAGAAGTTGCATCCCATAGACCATAGTTTATTTCGTAATCTCCAGCTTGTTGTATGGTTAAAGAATTGGCAGTGCCTGTATTAACATTTGCACCAGCCATATCTGAAGCCAATGTTACTGTTTGTGGGGTGGATGCAGTTAAAACTATTGGACTTGCACCTTCACTGTATTTACCAGCATATGCCTCAAGCCCAGACGCACCTGTTGGGCCGGTTGGTCCTGTGTCTCCTTGCAAACCTTGGATACCTTGTGCTCCTTGTGGGCCTGTTGGTCCAGTTGGGCCTATATCACCTTGAAGTCCTTGAATTCCTTGGGCTCCGGTTGGACCAGTAGGACCTGTTGGCCCTGTGTCACCTTGCAATCCCTGAGTACCTTGTGCACCAGTAGGACCAGTTGGACCTGTTGGACCTGTTGCTCCGCTATCGCCTTGTGTTCCTTGAATTCCTTGGGCTCCGGTTGGGCCTGTTGGACCAGTTGGGCCTGTTGCTCCTGTTGGCCCGGTTGCTCCTATATCTCCGGTATCCCCTTGTAAACCTCTCGCACCTTGCACGCCCTGAGCACCTGTTGGGCCTGTTGGACCAGTTGGTCCGGTTGCTCCGACTGGGCCTGTTGCTCCTTGTACACCTTGTATTCCTTGAATTCCTTGCAAACCTTGAACACCTTGTGCTCCTGTTGCACCAGTTGGACCGGTTGGACCGGTTGGACCTGTCGCTCCGGTTGGGCCGATTGCTCCTGTTGGACCACCAGATGGGCCAGTTGGACCTGTTGGACCAATAGGACCCATAGGACCAGTTGGACCAGTAACTCTAATATAATTACATCCACAACAACGTGGTCTATAACAATTTATTAAATTACAAAACATATTATCTCCTAATAGAGTATTTAACTACTCTATAACATAATATTTCTTTAATAAAAAAATTGTTAACAAAAATAAAACAATCCATTAAGGATTGCTTTATTCAAAATATATTTCACTACCTTTGCCATACCCTTGGCTTCTAAAATAATCTTCCAATGCTTCGGCATTCTCAAAAAATGCTATCTGGTCTTGAATTTGTGGTGTATATTCAGATATTTTTCTAATCTCTTCATTTAATATTTTTTCGTCTCTTTTTAGCTTTCCAAGTGTTACGAACTGAAAAGTTAGTCCTATTAGCATTGCTATTAGCGATATTGTTGCGGCTATTGTTATTAACACTGTTATAACTTTTGCCTTCGCGGTATTCATCTTGACCCTCCTTCCCCATACTACTCGGGCTGATATTATTATAAACCTTTTTTAAAATTTTTGCAACAAAAAAACCCACACTATATCTTTGAGCGATAATGCCAACACCAAAAATTAACATTACGTATAGTCGCATTTGCCCAAAATTATATTTGACATTAAAATAAAAAAATAGACAGAAGCAAAAGGCAACGCATAATATATCAATTAGATATCTAACAACAAAATTATCTCCAAAAATCAAATTGATAACCTTACCCGCTCCAATAACAAAACCCGAAGCAATGCCCGCTAGCAAAAAAATATATAAAATTGTTGGTTGTGATAATGTTTCGTATAGCACTACTTAAATATCCTTTTTAATATTCCTTTTTTCTCTGCCGAATATTTAATTTCATATATTTGCCCAACAACCATTATGTTCCCCGCATCTGTATCTAATTTGTCAATAGTTAAATTGCTTCCCGCAATTCCCATAGTACTGCCACATATTTTTAATATTATTTTATTAGGATTAGCGCCATATACCTTTTCTACCCCCGACAAATTAAGAGTATTGCGATTGATTAATTCTAATTTACTATCTTTAAATACCTTTTCTTTTTCCATAAAAAATCTCCTATTATAATAAATATATTTTAGGAGATATTTTATATTCCAAATTATTTTATCCCGAAGTACATTCCAATAATTTTTCTTTTTTTATCACTATATGGTGGATATTTAAGTTTAAGTTCTGACTTTTTTCTAACTAAAATACTTTTTGTATGGGAAAAAGTTTCAAAAGATTTCTTTCCGTGATAACTTCCCATACCACTAAGCCCCACACCCCCAAAAGGCAAATTTTCCTCAGTTAAATGCATAATTGTATCATTGATGCATCCGCCTCCAAATGAAACATTTTTCAAAACATAATCAATTATTTCTTTATTTTTACCAAAGTAATACATACTAAGAGGGTGTTCATTGTTTTTCACAAATTCGACAACAGATGTTATATCGTCAAATTCGAGTATGGGCATAATTGGCCCAAATATTTCTTCATCCATAACTTTGTTGTTAGTTTGGATGTTATCTAAAATTGTTGGCTCTAATACTCTATCCTTTATTGAACCACCAAAAGCAATTTCTTGTCCTTCAAGCAAATTTTTTAATCGCTCGATATGTTTTTGATTAACAATAGCAGTAAAATCTTTTTTTAGTTTGTTATTTTCATAATAAAATTTTTTAATTTGATTTATACATTTATCTATAAATAGTTTTTTTATCGATTTATGCACAAAGAAATAATCAGGAGCGACACAAGTTTGTCCAGCATTCAAAAATTTACCCCATACACATCTTTTTGCCGCCAAATCAATATCACAATCTTCATCTACTATACAAGGAGATTTGCCACCTAATTCCAAAATGCAAGGAGTAACATTATTACTTGCCTTGCTTAAAAGCATCTTACCAACACTTACTCCGCCTGTAAAAAATATTAAATCAAATTTTTGCTCAAACAAATCAGCGTTTTGTTCCCTACCACCTAACACAATGCTTATATATTTATCATCAAATATGCTCAATATCTTTTTTATAACTTTTGCAACATTAGGAGTATAATTAGATGGTTTTATTATTGCAGTGTTTCCACCAGCTATTGCTCCAACAAGTGGTAGCAGACTTAATTGTAATGGATAATTCCATGGAGCAACAATCAAGACATTTCCATGAGGTTCGTAGTATTTATAACCTTTTGCACCCAAATTCATCAAAGACATCTTTACTTTTTGTGGTTTGCTAATTCTTTTAAGGTGCCTTAAAAAATAATCAATCTCTTTTAACACCATGCCAATTTCTGTAAAGTCGACATATATTGGTGCTTTATTTAAATCTTCCAAAAATGCTTTGTAAATTTTATCCTTATTCAATAATATAGATGCTCTTAGTTTTTTAAGAGCATCTAACCTAAATGACACATCTAATGTTTTACCCGAAAGAAAATATTTTCTTTGTTTATCAACAATTTCTTTTGTCATAATAACCTACTTTTTTATAATTTGATAATTATCTTTTGAATCTTTTATCTCATAACCTTTTGCTTCAATTTCTTTTCTTAACTCATCTGCGACTGCCCAATCCTTTGCTAATTTAGCATTCCAACGTTTTTGTGCTAAATCTTTAATGTCACCTGGAATATCTTCAACCGGACTTGTACCGCTTTGGGTAAACACATAGCCTAACACTTCTTCGCCTAATTTTGTTATTAATGTATTAATTTGTTCTAACCTATTTGTGTTTTGATTTTTCAGCTCATTTTGTAATAATTTGATTAATTTAATAAATTCTGCCATAGCAACAGGGGTATTGAAATCGTCATTCATTGCACTTTCAAAGTTGTTTTTTATCGCAACTAAGTCCTCATCAACAATGTTGCTTTGTTTATCTACAATTGCTCTTAATTTTGCAACTAACTCATTAGTTTTATCAAATTGTTTTTGTGCGAGTTTAAGTCCTTCGTCATTAAAGTCAACTGGCGAACGATAATGAAATTGATTTATATAATATCTTACTGCCATTGGGGAATATTTTTTGAATAAATCAGGTAATGTTATAAAATTTCCAAGACTTTTACCCATTTTAACGCCATTAACGGTAACCAAGTTGTTATGCATAAAAAAGTTCATTGGAATACATCCATTAACTATATCTGCTTGGGCACACTCACATTCGTGATGAGGAAACAAGTTGTCTATACCGCCTCCGTGTATATCAAAATGCTTTCCTAAGAATTTCTTGCTAAGAACGGTACACTCAATATGCCAACCAGGACAGCCTTGCCCCCAAGGCGAAGGCCATTGCATAAGCGTATTCTCATCAACACTTTTCCAAAGGGCAAAGTCTTCTGGATTGCGTTTATCATCAGCAACTTCTATTCTTTCGCCACTTAATGTTTTATCAATAGTTCTATTTGATAACTGACCGTAAGCTTTATATTTTCTAACATCAAAATACACATTACCTTTGTCTGTTACGTAAGCATAACCTTTATCTATAATTTGTTTTACAGCTTCGATCATATCAATAATAAAGCCCGTTGCTCTACAAGATATGCTAGGACGCAAAACATTTAATTTATCCATATTTTCAAAATATAAAACTTCATATTTATATGCAATTTCATAAGGATCTAACTTTTCTTTTTTCGCTTGCTTTGATATTTTGTCTTCGCCATCATCTCCATCCCCAACTAAATGTCCAACATCAGTTATGTTTTGCACATATTTTACTTTATAGCCCAAATATTTAAAATATCTTATAACTGTATCAAAATTAATGTATGATTTTGCATGACCTAAGTGTGGCATTCCATATACTGTTGGTCCACATACATATATTCCTACTTGCCCAGCAGTCACCGGTACAAATTCTTCTTTCTTTCGAGTAAAGGTATTATATATCTTCATAAACTCTCCTTATTAAGTATAATATTCACTTCATCTATTTTTTTCTTATCTTCTTCACACATTTTGTTAAACGCATCTATATATTGTTTAGTTTTATTATACATATATTGTTCGCCAATATCTGTTAAAGAATAGAATATTATTCTTTTGTCCTTTATGTCCTGTCGTGAGTAAATTAATTTTTCCATTATTAATTGTTTACACAATTTAGCGATATTAGACTTAGCAATGTGTAGTTTTTGAGTCAAAAAACTTGGAGATAATGAACCACTTGCACCAATAAGGTACAAGACTTTATCTTTGACAGCTAATTCATCTCCGCCAATATTATGCGTGTTAATTATTAAATCTACAAGTGGACTTTGAATCACTTTTTCAACCTCTTAATTACTTCATCTATATCTAATTGCTCTTGGGTGTGTGCTTCCATATCTTTAAAAGTAACAACATTTTGCTTTTCTTCTTCCTCGCCTATAATTACAACATACTTAATAGAACGTTTGTTAGCATAATTTAATTTTGCTTTAAATTTTTTATCGTTAAAATATATGTCTGTAACTATGTCGTTTTCTCTTAAAATTTTTACTACCTTTAAACTATATTTTAATTGTTCATTTCCCATAGGCAATACGAGTAGTGGCGATTGTAATGGATAATTTTCGATTAAATTCTTGTCTTCTAGTACAAAAAATAATCTACTAAGTCCAATACTTATGCCAACGCCTGGCAATTTTTTATCAGTATAGTTATCTGCAAGATTATCATATCTACCGCCCGAGCAAATGCTTCCTACACTTTCATTGCCCAAAATAAATGTTTCGTATACTGTACCAGTGTAATAATCCAAGCCACGTGATATCTTAAAATCAATTGCTAGGTTTTTAACTCCCAACAATTTGCAATTATCAACGACATTTTTTAGTTCTTGTGTTCCTTTGATAAATTCGACATTGTCGCAAGATGAATTAGTTAAATAATTTAATTTCTCTTCGTTGTTTCCTTTGTAAGTAATTAATTCTACGATTTTGTTAATTGCATCGTTGTTTAGCCCTATTTTTTCCAGTTCGCTTATTACGTTTTCTATTCCAATTTTGTCAATTTTATCGACAATTCTCATTGTTTCTTGTTTATTTTTTATATTCAAATAAGCAAAAAAGCCATTCAAAATCTTTCTGTTATTTATGCAAACAACAAATTTTAAGCCAATTTTATTAAATATTTCACTGATTATACTTACTACTTCGCTATCATAATTAACCGATAACTCATCTTCCCCAATGCAATCTATATCGCATTGATAAAACTCTCTGAATCTTCCCCTTTGAGGTCTCTCTCCTCTATAACTTTTGCCAATTTGCATTGCCTTGAATGGAAAATAAAGATTTGCATAGTTTTGTGCCACATATTTTGCAAGAGGCACTGTTTGGTCAAATCTCAAACACAGCTTTTTATCACCTTTTTCAAATTCATATATTTGCTTTTCCGTTTCTCCACCTGCTTTTGCCAACAAAATATCCGCACCATGTATTATTGGGGTGTCCACCTTTTGATATCCATATTTGTGATAGGTATCATTTATAACTTTAAGCAAATAATCAAAACGATTTTGTTGTTCTGGTAGATATTCTATAAAACCAGGTAATGTATATGGCTCAATTTTCTTCATAATAAACCTCTATTAGACGATAACAAAATTATTAGATT
Organism: uncultured Clostridia bacterium; assembly: GCA_944372595.1. GTDB lineage: Bacteria > Bacillota > Clostridia > Christensenellales > UBA1242 > CALVZT01. The sequence continues at coordinate 521 of CALVZT010000005.1, read as the reverse complement.
AAGTCAAGTTTTTGGTTATATTATTATAAGTTTTGTGTATTCCAACTTCAACTATTTTACATTAAAAAATATGCGTTTTATAATTAAAATTAAACAAATTTGATTATATATGTTTGTAAATTAAAAGATTTTTAGTATAATGTCAATGTTAGATAAATAGCGAGGGCTTATATGAAATTAAAAAACTCTTGGTTAAAAAATAAAAAAATTTTAATTACAGGAACATCAAGTGGCATTGGTAGAGATTTGTGCCATGTTCTTATTAATAATTATGGTTGTAATATAATTGGAGTTTCAAGACGCGAAGAGCGTTTACAAGAATTAAAGGAACAATATCCCAATAATTTTGATTATATTGTAGCAGATATTTCTAAATTATCCGAATGGCAAAAAATATTTAATATGCTTAAAGATTCCCCAATAGATTTGTTAATTAATAATTCAGGAACCATACACGGCTTTATGCCGATAGAAAATATCTCCTATGAAGAAATTGACCGCATTATGAACACCAATTTTTA
>CALVZT010000004.1 GCA_944372595.1 uncultured Clostridia bacterium | reverse complement strand
CCCTTGTCAAAATTTCTTGCTAACGCAAATATTTTTTTTGCTATAACATTAACCGTTCCGCTTATACTATCTTCAATGTTATATCCGTTAATAGTACAATCAATTACCCCTTCAATGCCGTCAACTATCAATATGACATCTTTACCAAGTTCTGCAAGACGCTTAACTCTATCAATAGCAATTAGCATCATCGACAAGTTCTGACTGGGCGTATTTTCAAATAAGGTACAAAAAACTTCAAGATTTTCTTTATCTATGAGTTCAACTCTGTTTTCGGGCATTACATCCATAAATAAGCACACAACATTTGCATTATCAATATTTGAACATTTATTAGCAAAACTATATAATTTGTTGATTAAATTAATTCGGCTGTTTACCTTTATTAAATTTCTGCTACCCGATATAAGATCTTGTGATTGTAATATGTTTTTGTCTTTTTGAAGTAAAGTTTTTGATTTGTTAGACAATTTTAAATTTTCAAAAACATCTCTTTTATCAATATAACCATAATTTATTTTGTTAATCTTTGTAAGCATTGCTGCTCTTGACGGATGAATAATTTTACCAATTGCACTTACAAAATCACCTTGCCTTAAATTATTTGCAATTATTTGATTATCCGAAACAAAAATTGAACGATTCTCCAAACACTGTTTATCTTTAATAAATCCGTAATCATTTATTTGTTCCAAATAACCATTGATTTCAATTTCTCGCTTTTTTTCATACTCTTCCTCAGGCAAGTCATCATAATTAAAAGGTTTTAAATTGGCATTTAATTCATAAAATTCGCATAAATCATTTATTGAAAATGTTTTTTCATCATTTTCGGGTAAAAATGAAAAATCTTTGATTGTTTTTTCATTCGATTTTGGAGGGCGACCTTTTTTGTTTGTGGGAACATAAGGAGCTTTCACTCCATTATGAATAAGCATAATCTCGCATATTAAATCTTCTTTTTTTAAAGATGTTGGTTGTTTAACTCCCAAATCTCTTCCCAACACTCTTAAAGCATGTATGCTTAGTCCTGATAATGCTTTTTCATTTATTTTATCCATAATTACCTCTTTTGTACTTTACATAACTATATTAATTTATTTTTGTACAAAAGTAAAGTATTTTATTTATTTTTGTTCAAAAATATTTATTTATAATAACAAATCGCCATTATCAGTTTGAATAACTCTAAGAATTTTCAATTGTTCTCCCGTCTTTGCATCTATATACACATAATATGTGTAGCCTTGATAAGTTGCTTCAAATTCATATGCTAAAGCTTCTTTGAGGTAATCTTGCGGTATGATAACTAATCTTTGAGATAAAATTTCTAATTTGCTAGACACCTTATTTCTTGCTTCTGTTGCACCCAAAGTTGCGGACGAAATAGTTCTATCGGTGTGATTATAGGCGTATGCACTAGCCTCCCACCCCACGACTTTTGCGGATACTTCATCAACTTTTACCTTTACCATATCTGGATATATAGCAACATTATCCTTAGTAAAAACTAGATTTACATATATTATTCCGTTACTTGAAGCAGACCAAACAACTTTCATATCATTTAATCCAACTATTTTTGCCATATCAAGTGCAATTTCTTCGCCTTTATCAACAGTAATATTACTATCACCAGTTTCGGCAAGTGCGCTTAACGTTAATAAGAACATTCCTCTTTTTGTAACTTGCGCATAATATTCAAGCCCACTATTTAACTTAACAGAAAAATCAAAAGTTTCAAATTTACCATTAGTAGTGGTTAAATATTTAACACTTGTAATACCTTGACTTGAAAAAATATTTTTGAGATATTGTTCCGCTTCTTGTTGGGTACATTCGCTTTCAGGCAAACCTTTAATTTCTTGATTTAATACAGAATCAGAAAATGGTCCATCATATATAAGTGTTGGATATTCCACAGACTCATTGTTAATATTATTAAAATTATTATTGAAATTATTTTGTCCTTGATCTTCAAGTCCATCTATAATTCTATACCCATTCTCGATATTTCGACTAAGAACATTTAATTCATTTTTTATTTTTATAATATATTCATATAATTCATCTAGTTGATTACGACTCTCTGACGACAAAGTGGACATATCATATTGTTGCATCGAAACACACATTCCATTTAATTGGTTTATAAATCTTGAAGTATTATTAAGGGTATTACTCGCTATTGGCAACATTGCAATGTTATTCATCGCTGATGTTGTTTTTTCAATAAGTTTTGTTAAACTTTTTTGTTGAGCTATACCATCTTCCGTAACCGACAATTTGCTAAGTTCGACTTCAATATTGTTTACATCGTCAACAAGTTCATAAAATGTTCTCTCATAAACACTATTTAATGCATTTGCATTTGATTGCATTTTGGAGGTATTAATAGCAAATCCAATAGATAAACAAATAACCAATGATGCTAATGCAACAACTGATACAATCAATATACTTTTGGCTTTCATAATTTACACACCTCCTATATTGCAAACACGTGTTTACCAATTGTCACAACGGTTTGTCTTGTAAATATCCATTCGCTCGTCGCCACTTCTGGATTGTAATAATACAAACAACCATACGTTGGATCCCAACCGTTCATTGCATCCCTTGCGGCTTGATAAGCTGTATCGTTGGGCTCTAAATTAATTTGACCATCATTGACAGCAGTAAATGCCCATGGTTGATATATTACACCTGCAATAGTATTAGGAAAATCTGGACTTTTTACTCTATTCAAAATAACTGCCGCTACTGCGACTTGTCCAACATAAGGTTCCCCTCTTGCTTCCGCATATACACATTTTGCAATAAGATATACATCATTCGAACTTTGGGATGAAGAACCATCATTAAGTCCTAATTTTTCAGCAGTTTTTGGTCCTACAATTCCATCAACATTAAGTCCATTATCTCTTTGAAAATTTTTTATTGCTGCAACAGTTTGGGTGCCAATAATTCCATCGACTGCACCGCTATAATAACCTAGTTCCTTCAAACGTTGTTGCACCCTAGTATTATAGTTGTCTGTTGCAACCCCCATTACCTTATCAGTACTTCCGCCAAAACTGGTAAAAGTTATAGCAAATATACCCGATATAGTAATTACAACAGCCAAACATATTGCTAGCAACACCATATATTTTTTTGCAACTTTATTCATAATCACTCCTTATCAAAAAACTTATTAATTATCTCCATAATTTTAGATTTATACACCACATTATTAGAAGTGTCCACAAAACATAACGGTGGATAAACAACACACCACCAATTATCTCCTTGTCCTTCTCCTAGTTCTATAATCAATGCATCATAATATCCACTCTCTATTACTCTACCCTCATAACTGCGGGTAGGAAAAAATTCATTATTGATTTTTACATTAACGGAATATGTAAAACCATTGTCAATCAAAACATTTTGAGCAACTTGATTAATAGAAGATTGATGATTAATTAAAACATTTTTTGCTTCATCTACCGTTTGACATTCAGCAATATATGGAGTTAGATAATTAACAACACTTTCTTTAACTGCATATTTTACACTTTGGTCCACATATTCATTAGAGTTTGCCCTTATATGTATCCTAAGATATGCAGTATTATCGCTTTTGAGTTGTGGTTGTATTATTAAAATAAATACTATTACAAAACATAACAAAACTACTAATACAATTTTTTTCATAATTTCTCCTTGGAGATATTATTGACAGTATCGCATTTGCTAAACAAAAAAAACAAGGCAAAGTGCCTTGTTTTTACTAGGAAGCGAACTCGGATTAAGAGGAATAACCTCTATATACAACTAATTTTTCTCCGCCCATTAATGGTAATGCAACATCAGTATTTTGATTAATCAAATCTTCTGTTGAAATATTGAGATTTTTACCAACATCCCAAAGAGTTTCATTTGGTTTAACAACATATATTTCTAACGCACAATCTCGTGGTATTTTTACCTCGCCCCTTGATATCTCGGTAACTACTGCATTTATATAATTTCTTGATAAATTGCAATTGATTTTTATTTGTACTACAAGTTCGATTTGACCTTTGCGGACTTTTGAAGAGATATCTCCAAATATTACACAACAAGCAATATCAACATCATCTAACATATCTGTTGCTTGGAATGAAACATTAAATGGTATATCAACAACAACTGAGTTAATAACTTCCCCATTTTCATCTTCGCCTTTATATACAACGTTAACCGTTGCTATACCTTCAATATTCCCCTCTTCATTTTTGATATAACTGTTTATAACGTTAATGCTTTCACCAGTTACTGCCATAATTCTATCAACCGGAGTAATATCTTCTGGAACAACAAAATTACCCATAATTGTTTCTTCTATGTATTTGTTTGGTAATAATTGTGTTTGTTCAATTGATTGAGTAGTAAGATTAATTTCGTTTTGCAAAGAATAAGCATCAGCAACACATTCGGCTTTGCTTTTTGATCCTACTATATAATCTGCTACAAATGGTAATTCCAATGTTGTTTTGTCTTCACCTGCAACAACAGTTGGAGCTAAACAAGGATATATATTAATGTGCACAACATCTTCTTTGTTAATTCCAGCACACGATACTTCTTCACTAAAATGAAAGTTTTTGATGGAATTTTTAATGTTGCCGTTATCGTTGTACATTACATTTGCTACAACCTCGCCTGATATTGTAAAATATTCTTCACTTGCTACTACGTTTTTTATTATTCCATTATAAGATTTAAGAACAATATTACCATTTTCTACGTCAATAGATGGAGCAAAATTATGCTTTCCTTGTTCTTTTATATAATTTGTTTCTATCTCGGTTTCTTGCACAAAAATGCCTTCTTCGGCTTGTGCACAATTATAAATTGTGCAATTAAGCACATACACATCACAATTAACAATAGTACTTATAGATATTTCTCCATTATTAACGGTAGTTGACACATTATCAATTTTGTTGCAATATACTTCTAGTTTACTATCTTGCCCTATTTTTGCACTTTCTACTGATATTGTAAATGGTTGGCTAGAATTAGTCTCTACAACCGTGTTGTCCTCCAAACATGCTGCGCCAGTTAAATACAATTCCCCTGTTATTTTTGCTTCTGAACTGTTAACCTCAACATTTTTTACACATGGTGTAGCAAGCATAGTCAATACTTTAACTATCTTTGCTGGCTCATTAATTTTACCAGTAACCTTTGTTTGATTATTAGGTAATTTTTCCTTAAAACAAACTTTAATTTCTCCCATATATTTTTCGCTCCCTTATTTTTAACTTAGTATATGATATAATCAAAGAACGAAAAATATGCATAATTTATTCAACTTGTTTGATTTTTACGTCTCCACATAGAACATCGCTATATGAATAAGTAATACTATCTATGTTACTTTTATCTATTTCTACTGTGAATACCGAAGGATAAATATGTTTTATAACCCCACTGTAAGTCTCTATCTTTCTACGTCCACGATTTACCCTCATCTGTATTGGTTTACCTTTCAAAGATACAATATCTTGCTTTACCTGTTGCAATGTCAATCCACTAACTCGCATAAACACCCCCAAGTAATTTTTGACAAAACATTATATTTTATACCGTTATAAATTATCAAACATAAAATTATATAGTTTAACAAATTGGTCGGTTGTTAAATTTTCAGCTCTTGAAGTAGTGGGCATATCTAATTTTAATAAATACCCTTCTGCTTCTTCTCTACTTAATTTGTAACTTGCAATAAGATTATTGACAAGTGTTTTTCTTCGCATAGCAAAAGAATTATTAACAAGTGACGAAAACTTTTTAAAATCTATATCATATTTTTTATGTAAATCTATTCTTAATATTGCCGAATCAACATTAGGTATTGGAGTAAAAAGTTTTCTATTGACTTTTCTTGTTATTTTGCAGTCACCTACCGCGTCAAGAAGGACAGATGTTATTCCATAATTTTTATCATCCGCTTTTGCACAAATCTTTTGAGCGACTTCTTCTTGCACCATAACAACCAAACGATATATCTTTTTTGATTGCTCAATAAATTTAAAAATTATAGGAGTTGTTATATAATATGGTAGATTAGCAACTAATACATATTTATTATCAAAATTTTTTTCAATATCATCAATTGTAACATTCATAATATCGGCATTAATTATTTTAACATTCGAGTTTTCAAATTTAGTATTGAGTATTGGTATCAACTCCCTATCAATCTCATAACTAACCACTTTTTTTGCTGATAAAGACAATTCATTTGTAAGACTTCCAAGACCTGGGCCTATCTCTAACACTTCGCTATTATTATCAACACCGGCATCACTTACAATTGCCTTTAACAAGTTGATATCAGTTAAAAAATTTTGACCATATCTTTTTTTATGAACAAAAGTCATTTTCTTTCTCCTAATTTTACAAATACCTTTTGGGCATTTTGATAAGTTACATTTAACACTTCTTCTTTGGAAATATTTTTTATTTCGGCGATTTTTTCTGCTACTTTAACTACGTACATTGGTAGATTAATTTGTCCACGGTATGGTTCAGGAGTTAGATATGGACAATCAGTTTCTATTAATATATTATTTAAAGGAATTTCTTTGATAACCTCAACTGCCTTTTTTGAATTTTTGAAAGTTATTATTCCATTAAAAGATAAGTACATCCCCAATTTTATTAGCTCTTTTGCCGTTTCTACACTGCCACTATAACTATGAACTACCCCGCCATTATTTAATAAGTTTTTATTATTATTTAATATTTCAATAAAATCTCCCATAGCATCTCTTATATGAAACACCACTGGCAACTTAAATTGGTTTGCTAGTTGTAATTGTCTTATAAAAATTTTTTTCTGAGTTTCTTTGTCAGAAAAATTATAATAATAATCGAGTCCAATTTCTCCTATTGCAACAACTTTTGGATTATTATAATTATTTATAAGAAATCTTTCAATTACATCATTATATGTTTTGCTATCGTGTGGATGAATACCTAATGTTGTAAATATGTTAGGATATTTATTTGCTAATTCAAACCCGGTATAATTGCTATCTATATCACAACTTGCCACAATAACGCCATCAACACCTTTGAGCAATGTTGCAATATCATAATCACAAAATTTTTTATCATTTAAATGTGTATGTGTGTCAAATATCATTATTTTACCTCAAAACAAGTTTAGCAAATGCAATATAATTAGTAAAGCAATCATACAAGTTTTTGACCCCACATAATATAAAATATGAATAAAATTTGGTTGTATTTAGTAACAATTGGTTGCATTGTTATGTTATTTGTTTGTCCAGATAGTATTATGCCAACTATGGTTAGTGCTGGAGAAAAAAGCATTAAATTATGCGTTAATCTAATTGGCGTATATACCATTTGGATGGGATTACTGCAATTGCTAGATGATTGTGGAATTACTCAAAAGTTATCATCACTTCTTAGCCCTGTTATAGACAAATTATTTGGTAAACTTGATGATACAACAAAAAAATTAATAAGTATTAACTTATCCGCCAATATGCTAGGAGTGGGAGGAGCAAGTACCCCATCGGGCATCAAAGCTATGTCAAGACTTGACAACAAAAGTGGTCGCCCCAACAAAGCAATGATAATGTTAATCGTTCTTAATGCAACTTCAATACAATTATTACCAACAACAGTGATAGGAATGCGTATCACCGCTGGGAGTTCAAATCCCGCAGACATTGTACTCCCTTCGCTTCTTGCGACAATAGTGACAAGTGTGTTAGGAATACTATTAGTTAATTTATTTTGTAAAATTAAAAAGGTAACATAAATATGAGTATTTACATCTTACCTATAATAATTGTGCTTCTGTTAATTATCGCAAGACTCAAAAAAGTTAATGCTTATTATAGTTTTTGTAATGGTGTTAAAGGCACAATACCATTGCTTGTCGATATGTTTCCCTACCTTGTTGCAATATTTGTAATGGTGGAAATTATGAACGTCAGTGGTATAACATCTTTTGTAGCTAACATTTTGTCGCCATTTTTTGAAATAATTGGCATACCCAAAGAATTATGTAGTTTTGTATTTTTAAAACCTTTTTCGGGATCTGGTTCATTAGCTTTGCTTAACGAAATATTTGTTAATTACGGAGTTGATAGTTATATATCTAGATGTGCCTGTGTAGTAATGGCAAGCAGCGATACGGTATTTTACATATCGACGATTTATTTTTCAAAAACAAGCGTTACAAAAACATTATTTACAATTCCAATTGCTTTATTTGCTAGTTTTGTGGGGGCTATATTTTCTTGTTTAATTTGTAAAGTAATATAAAAAATTTTTTTATTCAACAAGATTAATTTTTATTTTATAAATTAATCTTTTTTTGTTGGATTAAAGCAAAAAAAATACATAATAAACTAATAATATTTGAAATATAAGAGAATTTTCGACAAAAACTACAAAAAATGTATAATCAATGATATTTTTTCCTATTATATTACACGGCAATAATTATCATATATTAATTGTATGTGCTACAATCTTGGTATCAAACAAATGGAGGATAATATGGAAACAAATAAAAACACAAATATCTTGATTGTAAATAGCAACGAGGAGTATGCAAATCAGCTTAAAAACGAATTATCGTCAATTGACCCCAACTTATCAATTGAAATAGCGATGGATGGCGAAGATGGATTTAATAAGGCAACAAATAAAAATTATTCAATAGTATTGTGCGACTTAGTTTTACAAAAAATAGATGGTTTTGAATTAATAGAAAAATTGGCCACATTAAAAAACAAACCAAAAATTTTAGTGGTATCTACCCTTACCCAAGAAACATTACTAAATAAAGCAATTGAATTAGGTGCAGACTATTTCATCACAAAAGGCACTAATGTCGAATTAATATATAAAAGATGCAAACAACTCTTAAATACCGTTCCGGCAAAGGTTAACCATAACCGTGCCCTTGATGAAAAAATAAGCAACATATTCATCACGGTAGGAATCCCTGCCCATATAAAAGGATATCAATTTTTAAGAGAAGCAATAAAAATGGCAATTGATAATCCAGAAATTATTAATTCAATAACTAAACAACTTTATCCGTCAATCGCAAATCGTTTTGAAACTAGTGCAAGCAAGGTAGAAAGAGCTATCCGCCATGCAATAGAAGTCGCATGGAATAGGGGTAAAATTGAAAATATAAACAACTTGTTTGGTATCAAAGTATATAACAGCAATGAAAAACCAACAAACGGCGAATTTATTGCTCTTGTTGCCGATAAAATGCTTATTGAAGGCGCTTAAAAAAATATTTAATTTATAAATAAAAATAGTGGACTTTTTATAAATTATTAGTATAATGTTATCTATGAAGTAAGGCTAAGTAACACTTACCTACTTTACTTAATATTTGCACATTGGTTATTAACATTATTTTGAATATGTGCATAAAATTAAGTCAGTTACATATTATAAGACGATATAAAATAACAATTAATAGGAGTAATTTATGAAAAAGCCCGTTTATATCAGATGTCCAAGATGCGAATTAAATTATATTCAAAAAAAAGACAAATATTGTAATGTATGCAAACAAGAAATGAAAGCCCTTGGTACTGCTGGTGCAGACGAAGAACTTGGACTTGAACTTTGCCCAATATGCAAAGTTAACTATATTAATCCTGATGAAGATATGTGTGTTGAATGTGCCAAAGAAAAGGCACTTGAAGAAGGTCTTGTTAACGATGTCAATAATGACGACGATTGGGATTCTTTGTCATCAGATGATGATGGATCTTATGATGAAAATGAAGAAACCGGGGATATGGTTGCAATAACTGACCTAGATGAAGACCCATTAGATGATGAACCTATTGGAGTTGACCTTGATGATGACCTTGATGATGATATAAAAGATGCTGACGACTTATTTGACGAAGACTTAGATGATGAAGCATTTGATGATTTAGATGATGACGACGACGATGATGACGACGACGATGATGATGAAGATTAACCAGTAATAAACTGGTTAATTTTTTATTCGACATAATACGCCTTTGAACTTTGTGCATATAATAGTACAATAATATTAGTTATTAAAGGAGTAATTATGCAATTAAAAAAAGTAATTTTTCTCAAAAGTCTTTCAGGCAACACAAATACAGCAATCTTAACCCTTAACAAAGCAAACAATGGACTTGATATTACACTAGATTTGTACAATATCTCTCCTCAAAATTTAGCTTTGGGCTTAAATATTAATAATAACGTATATAAATTTCCTATTAATTCTAAAAAAAATCAATTCAAATTACAAAATGTTAACAACTTAGATAGTAATATTAGTTGTGCTGTTGTCGATATCTCTAATATTAGCAGTCCAAAAGCGGTACTTAGTGGAACATATAACGTCAACCAGCAAGTAGTAGATTGTTTTGCTAATAATAACCAAAAACAAGAAGAAGTGCCATACAATAGAGCAAAATTGTACGAATACGAAGATGATGCAGTTAATGAACAAATTGATAGTATAATCAATATGAAAGACTGCGATAAAAATTGTAGTAATTGTAAATATCGTCAAGCATTTTATGAACATCAAGACAAAGTTAACTCATTAAGTAAAGAAGAAAAAAATTCAAAAATGCTTTCTAATACAACCGACAACTCACAAGATAATTTTTATAATGAAATAGCTTCTCAGTTAGATGAAATTCTCAAAAATAATCCCAAAGAAAATAATTTAACTGCCATGATACCAAATTCGCAATGGGCAAAAATTAATTATTTTAACAAAGAAGGATATTATTGCATTGGTATAATCAAAGACAATAAAGAAGTTAAATACATTGGGTATGCAATGCCATCAAAGATTAGTCTTCCTCCCCCAGAAGATATTAACGAATACGCGCAATTTTTGCCTATTGGAGATGGCGAAAATGGATATTATGTTGTGTATCAAGATGCACAAAATGGCGATTCAATTAAAGTAAATTTTTGTTAATACGTTCGAAATTTGAACGTATTTTTATTTATTAATAGTAAATAAATATTTAACTATTCAATCAATTGACTTAAAGTCGCTAAAATGATATTATTATCTTGTTAATTTGAGACAACAAAGTGAGGATTTTATGAAAAAGAAGTCATTAATAGTCGTATTATTATTACTATGTGTAACATTTGTATTTGCTTCTTGTTCCAAACCAATTTTTAAAGATGGCCCTAGTAGCAATGACCAAGTAATCGGTAACGGAGGAATGGCGGTAATCAAAGGTGAATATTTATATTTTACCAACGCGTTCAGTAGCCAAGAAGATGTTGCAGTGGGAGGCAATAAATATGACAAAGAAGAGCCAATATCTGCAATATATCGTACCAAATTAAATAATGGCAGCATATCAATAGATGAGAATGGTAATCCTGTCGGTGCTGAAATTTTGGTAAAACAAATTGGTGGTTTTGAACAAACTAATTTGTATATAGTTGGTGATTACCTATACTACGTTACTCCAAAAACTCTCAACGATGCTGACAAAAATACTATTACTGGATTACTATCTTTTAATCGTATTAAACTAGATGGTAGCGAACACAAAGAAGTATATTCGACTAATCAGACTGCAAGCGAATATTCGATTGCCTACTCCGGCACAACTGCTTATATATTTGTTAACATCAACAACAATATTACATTAGTTACTTGTGATAAAAAAATCAAAACTTCAACTTTTGCCGAAGGCGTATCTGATATTATTCTCCCAAGTGGCGAACTTGTTAGTGATTTTGACAAAACAGTTTTTTATACTAAAACCGTTACTATAAATGATGATGGACAAGTTAATGGCAACAAAATTATGAAAAAGGGCTTAAACGACAAAGATGAACAAGTTGCCTTATTAAATGGTCAAACTTTTACTTTGGTAGCTAACAAAAATAATCGTTTATATTATACAGTTGATTCGATATTATATTCAAACAACTTTAATGGCAAGTTAACACAATATGGTTATAATTCATTTTCCAATTATGCAATCCTTAACGATAACAACGGTGTTGATAAAGGTGTAATTGCAACATATTCTTCTAGTGATTATAATTCAATTGTTTTACTTAACGACGTAGATGTTAGTCCAATCAAATTGATTGTTGATGGTATGACTGATAGTCAAACTTATTCAATAATAACAGCAACAAATAACGATGTTATATACTATGTCGATAACAAAGTTTATAAGAAAAATATATACGATAATACAAGTGCAATATCTATTGGTGAATTTAACTTAACAGTAGATTCCAACACTTATATTGATTGTGATGGAGAAAGATTATTCTACTTCGCACAAGTCGAAGAATCTAATAAAACTTATTATTACTTACACGTTGTTAATTTAGTTGAAGATGCAAAAGGACAATTCATTGGAGTTTTACATCAAGATGACATATTAGACGAAGAAGAAAAGTAATAGATTTTAAAAATAAAATAAAATTCACCACTATGGTGAATTTTTTTAATTAAATATTGGAGACTTTAATTTAAGTCCAGGATTACCTTTCTTAACTGCCATAATCATTATAAGATAACCTTCTTTTTTGTTATTTGGATATATGGGAGTTATTTCTTTTGCTTGCATTTGATTTTTTTGCAATAAATTCATAATTTCTTGCAATCTTTCTACTCTATGTACAAAATAGAATTTTCCGCTATATTTTAATAATCGGCTAGCGCTGATTATTAGTTCTTCAAGATTCATTTTTATCTCATGACGAGCAATTGCTATTTCTTCAGACACATTTAATATATGTGGAGTTTTTGTATATGGTGGATTGCAAACCACCACATTGACGCTCTCTTTACCAAGCACCTTATATGCATCTTGCAATGAAATATTGATAAATTGTAATTTGTTTTGTAAATTATTTAATGCTACATTTTCACAAGCAATATCATATAATGCTTTTTGTATCTCTACACCAATAATTTTTGTGGCTGGCGTTTTGGCAGTAAGCAAAATTGCAATTATACCATTGCCACTACACAAATCGACAATTGTATCGCCTTTTTTTGCTTTGACATAATTTGCAAGTATTACACTATCACTTGTAAAACAATATTTTGTACTATCTTGTATTATCTTTAATCCATTACAATCAAGATCTTCTATTCTACGACTTTGCATCTTGTTTTGCCTTTTCGAATTGAATTTCATTAAGTGGATAATCCTTGATTGTAGTGTTATCATTATCAACAATCTTAACTGTTACCAATTGTTTTAATATGTTTTGATATATAACAGTTCCTTCTCCGTCTTTTGTTTTGACGGTTGAGTTGAGTTTTGGCATTTTACTAAGAACTTCTACATAATAAGGATTCTCATACTCTAAACAACATAACAATCTGCCACACAATCCACTTATTTGAGTTGGATTAAGAGATAATCCTTGATTTTTTGCCATTTTTATTGATACTTTTTCAAAGTCATTTAAAAAAGTTTTACAACAACAAATTCTTCCACATAATCCAATTCCGCCAATTACTTTTGCTTGATCCCTTATACCTATTTGTCTTAATTCGATACGATTTTTTAACTTTGCAGCAAGATCTTTAACCAAATCTCTAAAATCCACCCTGCTTTCAGAGATAAAACTAATCGTAATTTTTGAATTATCAAAAGCATATTCAATATCGACTATTTTCATTTCAAGTTGATATTTTTGTATCAATTCTTCTACTATTGGTCTTGCTTCTTCGGCTTTTTTTATGTTTTCTTCATATTGCTTTTTATCTTTGTCAGTTGCAAGCCTTATAACTTCTCTTAAAGGTAATATCACTTCACTTTCGTTAACTTCTTTGTTTGCAATTTCTATTTGAGCATATTCCTGACCTTTGGCCGTATCTACTATAACATAATCATTCTCTTTATATTCTTTGTCTTTAGGAGAAAAATAATATATTTTGTTACCATTGGGAAATTTAACTCCTACTACAACGTACTGCATTTTTTCTTGACCTCCAATATATACATTAACAAACTATCCAATATGCTAACTTGATTGCAATTTGATTTTAATTGTTGCCTTGACAAATAAATCTTTTTTATAATTAAATCAATCATAGTTGGATTATAGACTATGCTAAGTTTTTTCAAATCATTTAATTTTGTTTTGTTTTGTATTAATTTCTCTTTGTTTAATCTGCATAATAATATGTCACAAAAATATTGTTCAAACAACTGCATTATCTCGCTAATATCGGCTTTCTTTTGCAATAAAATATTTATTTGGGCTAATACAGTTGATGAAGAATTTAAGCTTTTAATGACGTCAAATATTACATTAGATAATTCAACATAAGAAGAGTTAGATGTTAAATTAATTGCTCGTGTTAGACTTCCCCCACTTAACTCAACTAAATTATCAATGTCTCCATTATATTTAGAAGAGATGATAATACGACGTATTTGAGTATCAGGCACGATATTTAAATGCATTTTTCGGCATCTAGATGATATAGTAGGTAGCACGTTATTTTCATTATCTACTAACAAAATTATAATTGTATTACGTGGTGGCTCTTCAAGAATTTTTAGTAACTTATTTTGAGCAGAAACATTCGCCGAAGAAAAATTATCTATAATAAAAATTTTTTTATCACTTTCAATCGGAACAAGCAACGAATTATCAATTATTTTTTTTATATCCTCTGTCAAGACATTTTGTCCATTAGGAAGTTGAATTAAGTCAGGATGAACACCTAAATCAAGTTTTTGACAAGTAATACAATTTCCACAATAACTATTTTTACACATTAACAAATGAGCTAACATATTACCAAAATGTTTAAGTAATAACTTATCATTACTAATTAACATGTAAGCATGAGAAAAGTTGCCACTTACATCTTGCAAAAAACGCTTGTAGTCATCAGTTTGTTTTAATATTTCATTAATCTTGCCGTAGTTATAATCCATATAATCATAATAACATATTAATAAAAAATTAACAAATGAATGTTCTACAAATTAAAAATCCAACAAAAAAACACCATAAGGTGTTTTTTATACTCTTATTGCAAGTACTTTGAATTTTAATGTTGCCCCGGTTTCTGGAATAATAACTTCAACACTGTCTCCCACTTTTTTACCAAGCAATGCCTGCCCTACTGGACTCTCGTTACTAATTAATCCTTTTGAAGGGTCACTTTCAGTTGAACCAATAATTTGATATTCAACCTCTTCATCAAAATCAACATCATATATTTTAACAAAACAACCAATATTAACTTTGCTTGTGTCAATACGATTTTTGTTTATAATTTTACCATTTCTTAATTTATCTTCAATCTCTGATATCTCAGCTTCTATTGCCCCTTGTTCTTCCTTTGCAGCATCATATTCAGCATTTTCGCTAAGATCACCAAAATCTCTTGCAATACCGATTTTTTTAGCGACGTTCTCTCTTGCAGTAGATTTGAGATAGTTTAATCTCTCTTGCAATTTTTTGTATCCGTCTTTTGTTAAATAAATTTCATTTTTCATAATTATGCCCTCCCCAAGCACCAGAACAAGCTATAAAAAAATAAATCATCTAATAGCCAATTCTGTTAGACTAATGTATTATATACTTTTATTTTTTTGATGTCAACTATTATTATAAATATATTGTATTAAAAAAATTTATAAATATTTCATAATTTTTTCAAAAAATATGATAAAATATACAAAAATATTTAACGGGGAAAGATATGATAAGGATTTGGGCGCAAATAGTCAAAAACGAAAAAATTAAAAAAAGTATTATTTATGAAAACAATACTTTATTTAATATTAATAACTTTCATGATTATATTGTAGATATATGTGCAATGCTTAATATTGCTACTCCAATAATATTATCCAAACACATCAGTCACTTTGTTGAATTTAATAATTCGGTATTCAAATCAGAAGATTTTGTTGAACAAATAGATTTTGATAAATTAGTGCTTGAACAAGCTAATCTTGACTAATTTAATTTAATAAACAAATCAAGAAGTTTGTAATTAAAATCGCGTGTTACTTTTAATGCTTGTTCAACGGTAATTTCAAAAATTTCGTCGTTTTTATATCCAATTGCCTTGTTAAAAATACCATTCATAATAAGTTCAACTGCTCTTACGCCCATTTGCATTGCAATTATCCTATCATTAACAGATGGTTCTCCCCCTCTTTGAATATATCCAAGCACTTGGCTTTTTGTTTCTATTTTGGCTTTTTGTTGAATTGTTGAAGCCAATTTTTTTATGTCAAATTGATTTTCAGCGACTATTACAGTTGGAGAAAGAATATTCCTTTTTATACAATTTTTGACTTGTTTAACAATTTCACTAACATTTGTAGGCTTTTCTTTTATAACAACAATATCGCTATTACTTGCAACTGCACTATTAAGAGTAAGGTCTCCGCAATTTCTTCCCATAATCTCTATAACACAACAACGATTATGCGAACGCATTGTTTGTTTTATTGACTCTATTGCTATAACAGCATTATTAACAGCGGTGTCAAAACCCAAACTTTTGCTTGTATAAAATAAGTCATTATCTATTGTTGCAGGAATTGCTATACATTTAATACCTTTCTTTATTAGACACAAAACGCCCTTATAAGAGCCATCTCCCCCTATTACAATAAGAGCATTAACTTTATTATCTTTAAGTGTTTTAACTGCCTTTTGTTGTCCCACGTCTGTTAAAAACTCATCACATCTTGAAGTTCCAAGGATTGTTCCTCCAAGATGCATTATATTATATACACTGTTAATATCCAATAACCTATATTGATTATTTATTAAGCCTTTGTAGCCATTCAAAAAACCATATACTTGCAGATTATTCTCACAAGCCATCTTTACAATATTATACAAGCAGGCATTCATACCTTGGCAATCTCCGCCACTTGTTAAGACTCCTATTCTTTCTATTTTCATAGTTTTCTCCTTATAAAAATTTTACGCAATCTTCACCGATTATTCCACATAGTTCATTCAATAAATGATTGTTTACATTTGCGGTAATATTTATTTTAAATGCTTTGTTAGTTTTTGCACATTTTACAACTATTGGAGTTGTGCCAATATATGATTTTAATATTGATAATATTTTTTGATGTATTATTCCATTAGTTGTGTCATATCTTAAATATAATGTTTTGCTTGGCTCTTCGTCTTTATCAACTTTTTGTTGTTCTTGGACTTCATCTTGCCATTCGACAAGTTTATCTACAAGTACAATTGGCGCTTCGCCCTCTCTTAATGAAATCTTGCCATACAAAGTTACGAGCATATCTTCTTTCAATATTTTCTTGTATCTTTCGAACACATTAGGAAACATCATAAACTCTATTACGCCATACAAGTCTTCAATTTTTCCTACCGCCATTTCTTTGCCTTTTTGTTTGGTGAGAAGTTTTTTGTAATCAGTTAAAATTCCCCCGCATATTACATCTGCATTGTTTTCAACATCATACACAACTTGTTCGGCTTCTTCATCTTCCATATTATTTTCGCCACCAACTGGCACTAACATCGACGCATTTAGTGTAAACTTACTCATTTTGTCAATGTAGGTATCAAGTGGATGACCAGAAATATATACTCCGACTACTTGTTTTTCAAATTTTAACTTTGCTCTATTGCTATATTCATTTATATTTGGATACTCCACCTTGTCAAAACTATCAACCGTATCATTTGCATTATCAAATAAAGTAATTTGACCAGTGGCACGATTTTTTCTATCACGGGTTATTTTATCAATTATGGACTCGTAAACGCTCATTAATTGTGAACGATACACATTAAAACAATCAAATGCCCCACTTAATATCATACTCTCTATGCACCTTTTGTTGATTGCTCCGCCGTCCATACGCTTAATAAAGTCATATAAACTTTTGTATTCTCCATTTTTTTCTCTTTCTTGAACAATAGATTCGACAACACCAATACCAACATTTTTGAGTGCGGCAAGTCCAAATCTTAATTTGTTATTCTCAACGCTGAAATATGTTTCACTTTTATTGATATCTGGCGGTAAAACTTCATGTTTTTGTTCACGTGCAAGCATAACATATTTTTTAATTTCATCAGCAAAAGTTATTCTATTATTTAATACCGCAGCAATAAATTCTAGCGGATAATAGCATTTTATATAAGCAGTTTGATAAGTCAAAAAAGAATATGCAGCGGCATGGGATTTATTAAATGCATAACTAGCAAAACTCTCCATGTTAGAAAAGACTTTTAATGCAACTTCGGCAGGCACACCTTTACTTACGGCACCACATATATCATGAATGCCTTTGGGATCCTTCCACCCATAAATAAACTTCTCTTTTTCTAATTCCATTTTATCTTTTTTCTTTTTGCTCATTATTTTGCGCACATTATCTGCCTGAGCTAGACTATATCCACCCATATCTTGTACTATCTTCATAACTTGTTCTTGATATACAAGACAGCCATAAGTAACGTCAAGTATTGGACGCAATATTTCATGGTCATAGACAATTTTGTCTGGATTTTGCTTATTTTTAATATATTGAGGAATTGAATCCATAGGCCCTGGACGATATAATGAAACACCGGCAATTATATCTTCAAGACAAGTTGGTTTCAACTCTTTCATAAACTTTTTCATCCCGCCACTTTCTAATTGGAATACAGCATCAGTCTCACCATTTGAAATCATATCATAAACATTTTTGTCATCATATTCCATATTATAAAAGTCAATCGTGATATTATGGTTTTTGTATATTAATTTTAATGCCTTATCAATATCTGTCAATGTTTTTAACGCCAAAAAGTCCATTTTTAACAGACCAAGTTGTTCAAGTTCTATCATATTATATTGAGTTGTAACATCGTTACCATTTTTGGCAACTGGTACAAATTCATCGACTCTATCGGGCGCTATTAACACACCTGCGGCGTGAATAGAGGTATTTCTTGGAGCTCCTTCAAGTTTAATTGCCATATCAGCAATTTTTCGTACCATAGGGTCATTATCATAAGCATTTTTTAGTTCTGGTATAATATACTTTTCATTTTCTTCTTTGCCAGTAGTACCGAAATAATATTTAAGTACTGGTGGCTTTTTAATACCATCAGGGAGTTTATTTGGTATCTCTTTTGTAAGTTTATCCACTTCAGAATATGGAAAACGCAAAACTCTCGCTACATCTTTAATGGCATTTTTTGCTTGCATTTTACCAAAAGTAATAATCATCGCAACATTGTCTTCGCCATATTTTCTTCTCGTGTATTCAACTACTTCTAATCTTCTATCATAACAAAAGTCAACGTCAAAATCCGGCATTGATACACGATCTTTATTGATAAATCTTTCAAAAAGCAAATTATACTTTAATGGATCAAGCATAGTAATACCAATAGCATAAGCGACAATACTACCAGCACCACTTCCCCTTCCTGGGCCAACTGGAATTTTATTTTTCTTGGCGTAGTTGATATAGTCCCATACAACCAAGAAATATTCAACAAATCCTTGGCTTTTAATAACACTTAATTCATATTCCGCCCTTTCAAGAATTTGTGGCGTTATTTCTTTATATAATCTTTTAAGTCCATCAAAACACAATTTTCTTAAAAAATCATAAGTTGACGAACCATCTTCTGGAACATACTTTGGTATGAAATTTTCCGAATTTGGTAAAACATATTTAGGATCTACTCCAATAATATCTCCATGTGATTTGGAACGAATAACCACATCACATTTATTAGCAATTTCTAACGTAGTAGGCAAAGAATCTTCATATCCTACCATTGCCTTACGCATTTCTTCTTCCGTTTTTAAATAAAATTCATCAGTAGGAAATTTTAATCTTTGAGGATCATCAAAAGTTTTACCCATTTGTACACACATCAAAACATCTTGCATCTCGGCATCTTCTTTATTAACATAATGAACATCGTTAGTAGCAACAGTCTTGATGTTATATTTTTTTGCTATAATGTTAAGATAATTATTCACATCTGCTTGTTCTGGCAAGCCGTGATTTTGAAGTTCAAGATAAAAATCATCTTTAAAAATATCTCTCAACTTCAAAGCAAATTTCTCTGCTTCATCAAAACGGCGCTCCATAATAAGCGTTGGAATTCTACCAGCAAGACATGCCGATAAACATATCAAGCCATTAGAATATTCTTCTAATATAGTATAATCAATTCTTGGTTTGTAATGGAATCCTTCTTTGAACGCAATTCCATTTAATTTCATCAAATTTTTATAACCATCATTATTTTTAGCAAGCAAAATTAAATGGTCATGCTCTGCTTTGCCAACTTTATTAAATCTATCTTGACAGCAATAAAACTCACAACCAATAATTGGTTTTATATCATTTCTTAAACATTCCTCATAAAATTGCAAAACACCGTACATGTTACCATGGTCAGTAATAGCAATTGCAGGAGCACCTCTTTCTTTGGCAAGTTTGACAACAGCTTTTATTCTTGCTATTCCATCAAGCAAACTATATTCGGTATGTAAATGTAGGTGTACAAAGTTTTCCATTATTCCTCCTCATAATGTATATCGTCTGCTATTTTTAATATCTTTTGAAATTTGTGATTAATGCCACTTTTGGTTATTGGAGTGGACACTAATTTTGTTAAATTACTTAATGTTTCTTCCGGATTAGCAAGACGTACAAGACATAGTTCTTGTAACTGTTGTGGTAGTGCCTCTATCCCAATGGTTTTTTCTATCTTCTCAATAGCATTAAGTTGCTTAATACTAGCGTTAACCGTTTTGGATATATTTGCATTAATGCAATTATTTTGCCTATTTATATTATTTCTAACATCACGTATTGCCATTTCGCTTTGTAGATTTAATACACTTTTGAATGCTCCAACAGTAGCAAGCAAATCGCTCACTTGCTCGGCTTCTTTGATATATAAAACAAATGATTTTTTCCTTTTGCTTTTTTTGCTACTTATACCTTGACTAAATAACAAACTCGAAAAATCATCAGCAAATGTTTCATTATTAAGAACGAATTCTATATGATATCCACTAAATATTTTTCTTTTATTCTTTTCTTCTCCACCAAGAACAATATTAGCTGTCATGCTAGTTAAAAATACCCCTTTGATGTAGGCCTTGGCACAACAATCACTTTCAACTATATGTTCATCAATTCCATGGATTAATTCAAAAGCTCCTTCTTGATTTATTCTTGCAAGTCCGCAGTCAAATAGCACTTGTTTGCTGATAGTCGAAGGTATTAAAATTAAATATCTTACAGATTTATTAATATTAATATCATCGTCTAACGTCAGTTCGGCATATTCGCCATATAATCTTGATAAAGTATCATTGACTATCTCATAAATTTTTTGTATATCTGTTTTTATATGTATTGACGGCTCAGAATTATGAATAACAAGTTCGCCACTTGAATGAATAATTGCCGAAAGGAGTGCTAATTTACAACACTCGTTATCACATTTTGTTTCTAAAACTTCTTGTTTAGCATCTGATGCAAATGACATTATTTCTTCCTTTTGTAATTAATAAATTCGGGCAATTTGTCCCAATTAACAATTTGAGTTTTTGATATATTTAACCTATTGATAATATCAATAACATTCTCATATCCACCTATTCTGCTTGGTTTGTGAGCATCCGAATTGATAATGAACTTAACTCCTGTTTTGGCCATACCAATTAATTCTTCATCCGTAAAATGATAATGTTTATTGTTAAGTTCAATCAAAGTGCCTTTTTTGACCGCCTCTTTTGCAATAGCAATAGGATCAACAGCAATGTCTTGTTTTAAATGCGTAATTATATCAATGTTATTTTTTTGTATAACTTTTATAAATACTGCTGTGTTTTCTTTTTTGTATTTATCACTTTTTCTCAATCTTGCCCATTTATTACGAGCGAAAAGTAATTTTTTATCTTTGTTAGACTTTGCAATCACACATTTATGAAATCCACAAAGAATGATATCTAATTTTTTATAATCATCATTGTTAACATCAATATCTCCATCCATTGAGATAATGTTACTCTCTACACCTAAGAGCACATTCATATCATATTTTTGAGATAATCGAACACATTCTTTTTTTAGTTTGTCCAAGTTATCTCTATAAGTGCAAAAAAATTTATGATTAAAACCATGGTCGGTTATCGCCACTTCTTTAAGTCCTTTATTTTTAGCACTAACAACATTTTCCTCTATTGTACCCTTAGCATGAAAGTATGGGAAAAATTTTCTTCTACTATATATAGTATGTGTATGGTAATCACCAGTTATCGCCATTTTTATCTCCTATGACCACAATCTCTCTTGTAAGTATTATACCAAATTTTTTCAATACTGTCTTTTTTATTTTACAAATAATCTGTTTTACATCATTAAATTTTGCATTATTAACATTAATAACAAATCCACAATGCTTATCTGAAATCATTGCTCCCCCAATTTTTAAGCCTTTTAGTCCAGCTTTTTCTATAAAAATTGGAGCACCAACATCTCCTACCCTTTTAAAAACACTGCCAGCACTAGGATAATTATAAGGTTGTTTTGCCTTTTTGAGATTAAAATAATATTCACACTTCTTGCAAATATTGTCAGGAGTGTCCTTTAATAGTTTTAACCTTACCATAGTTATAACACAATTTTTGTTTGTAAAAAAACTATTTCGATAGGAAAATTTTGGTTTTATTTTTTTGTGCAAAATGCCATTGCTATCAAGGTAGTCAACACTTGTTACAAATTGACCTATTTCTGTGCCAAAACTTCCTGCATTCATATAAATTGCACCGCCAACACTAGACGGTATTCCATACAATGCTTCGAGTCCTGACAAGCCATTATCTGCACAAAATTTAATTAGTCTAAACAAATTAACACCTGACTCGACACATACAATATTACCCTTTTTGTATATTTTATCCAACAAATTGGTCTTAATAATTATCGGCCTAATATAATTGCCTGCCAAAATATTACTTCCATTGCCAAGAACAAAATAATTTTTTTTATTATCAATAAGAAATTGTTTTAATTCATCTAAGTTTCTTGGCTGAAATATTTTTGCCAAGCCACCAATTTTGAAAGTGGTATGATTAGATAATTTATCTTCATAAATATTAAACATTATTCCTTCCTACAAATGCATTAACACTATTTATTTCTTTAAAAATTTCATTTTCAAAATTTTTGTATTCTCCACTCGAATAAATACTTCTATTTACTGAGAACATTCCATAATCTTTTATCGCCGTTTGTCCATCTTCACTCAAAATAAATTCTATAAAATTCTCAGCAATTTGTATTTCACTTGCGACGTTGCTTGTAATTGCCATATATTGAATTAAATCATTATATCCGGATATATATTCAAAATTACAATTATCCATTTTGCCAAGATTAATACGATTGTTTATTCTATAAAAATCTCTTTGTGTACCCAAAATTCCATCATATTTTTGCGAAATAAAATTTTGATATAATTGATATTGTGTGTCATCTACAACAATTTTGTTGTCTTGATTTACTATTTCGTTATTTGACTTTCTTACATATAAATTATCATAGTTATCATAAGTAATCTTGCAATATCCACCTATCATATATGGAACAGCACATAATTTATTATTAATTGTGCCATATTGTATTAAGTCACTTCTAAAATTGCTCTTAATATCAATTTCTTTAACATTATCTACAAATAAATCTCCTGCCCCAACTCCAAAAGAAACCATATCAGGAATTTCTCCGTTGACAATTTTCTCTTTCGCTTCGTCATAAGTGAGATTAATAATTAACAATAACTTTCCTGGATATTTTTTTTCAAATGCAATAGATTGTTTTTCTAAATACCTAAGTCGACTTACACTTCCACCCTCAAATGTTTCTATGTGCCACATAGAAATTACTTGCGTATTTTCGGTTTTTGAAAAATTTATATCAAATGGAGCACTACCAAGGCAAAATGGAGCCAAAATAATAACTAAGATAACCATAACTAAAACCATCAGTCTAAAAACAATTTTTTTCATAAAAAACTCCTATTAGAATATATGCTCTAATAGGAGTAATTAAAACTTTATAAATATTAATATGCTAGATAGATTATTTATTTAATTCATTTAATATACTTTTTGCCAAATTAATATCAATACCTTTAACTAACATCAAATCATCAATAGTTGCCTGCTTAATATTATTTACTGATTTAAACTTATCAATTAACGCTTTTTTCTTTTTTTCTCCAATGCCTTTTATGTTATCTAACTGGCTTTTGGTTTGACGTTTACCTCGCAACGATCTATGAAATGTTATTGCAAATCTATGTGCTTCATCACGCAAATTTTGAAGAATTTTTAATGCCTTATCGCTTCTTTTAAATATAACAGATATTGGACTGCCTGGCACAAATACCTCTTCTTCTCTTTTAGCTAAACTAATGACATCAATACCGTATTTATTAATTAATTCATAACATGTGGATAATTGACCTTTACCGCCGTCAATTAAGATAAGATTTGGTTTGTCGGAGAAACTTACGTCTTTATCATTTAGTCTTTGTAGGCGTCTGTTTATGGCTTCATAAAGGCAAGCAAAATCATCAACACCTTCAACCGTTTTAATTTTAAATTTTCGATACATTTTAGGTGCTTTTTCTCCATTGATAGCAACAACCATACTCGCAACCTTATCTGTGCCAGAAATATGCGAAATATCATACCCTTCAATACGATATGGAATCGAACTAAGATTAAGACGCTGTTTTAATTGTTCAAGCCCTTGCATTGTATTATCTTGTTTTTGTATAGATTTATCTTTTTCTGATAATTCTTTGGCATTTGAATTTGCCTGCAAAACCAACTTGCGTTTTAGTCCCTTTTGAGGAATGTTTACAATATATTTGTTGTTTAAGGCTTTTTGTATTAAGACACTGTCTTCTATCTCATATGGAAGCAAAATTTCTTCTGCAACGTTATTCTCATAATATTGCAAAATCATACTACCATCGACTTCGTGCTCGTTAAGTGAAAATTTTTTATAACCAATCATTTTGCCAGCACGAATTACTAAGAGCACCAAATAGTTAACAACTCCATTATAATATCCCCAAACATCAAGATTCGCAGTAGTTGGCAAACGGTCAATCGCCCTTTCTTTTAACTTACTCACAATATTTAACAAATCTCTATAAACAATCGCTTGTTCATAATTCTCACTTGCTATACACCCTTGCATTTTAGATTCAAGAATACTTGAAACATTTACTTTGCCTTTCAAAAAGTCAATTACATTTTTTATTAATTTATCATATTCATTCTTGGTAATTTTGTTAGTACATGGAGCACTACATAATCCCAAATGATAGTTTAGACATTCTCTTTTTACTTTTAAATTTTTGCAACTTCTAATAGGATATACATATTGGATTAACTTAACTAAGTCTTTTGCATTAATACCATTAAAGTATGGCCCAAAATATTTTGCCTTATCCTTTTTAACTTTTCTTGTAACTTCAATATAAGGATAATCTTTACTTAAATCAATTTTTATATAGGCAAATGCTTTGTCATCTTTTAACAAAATATTGTAATATGGCATATACTTTTTGACAAGATTTGATTCAAGCATAAAAGCATCAAGTTCGCTGGGGGTTAAAATATACTCAAAATCACTTATATGGCTTACCATATTAGCAACTTTACTATGTTTTTGGGTATTATTAAAATATTGACTTACCCTGTTTTTAAGATTTTTTGCCTTACCAATATAGATAATGTTACCCACACTATCTTTCATAATATATACACCACTAGTTGTTGGTAATGTCTTACATTTGTCTTTTAACATATTTTTATTATACTCAAAATATAAAAAAAGTACAATATTATTGTACTTTTGTTAATATTATAAATTTTTTTAAACTTACAAAGCTTCCATTCCTTCCATGGCAATATGGTCTATTTTCTTAGAAAATACATTATTTCTGCCTTCTAAAATAGATACAACTCTTTTAGCCTTAAATAATTCTTCACTTTGTTCTTTTGGGAGTTTTTCATCCATAAACATTGCTCTTTCAGTACCCAAATAAGATGTATAGAAGTCTTT
>CALVZT010000003.1 GCA_944372595.1 uncultured Clostridia bacterium | reverse complement strand
AGCCTTACCGAAATTATAGAAGAGGTCAAAGACGATATTCAAAATAACACAGATAATAAAGAAGAATAAAAAAGCCACCTTCAAGGTGGTTTTTTTGTTTGGTAAAAAACTATATTTTTAATATAGATTTGCACAATAGTATGATTAATTAGAAATTTACTTTTTTGTGTTTTTTATGTAATCGATATGTAATTGAAATTTATAAATAGATAAACAACAATGTAAAAAAAACATCATAAACCAAGGTATTTTTTATTTGTAATTGACAAATAATTAACTTTGCATTATAATGATAATGTTAGTTAGTTGGATGGTCGCATTATAGATGTGGTGTCTATAATGAGGAAAGTCCGGGCACCGTAGGACAGAGTGCCGGGTAACACCCGGTGGAGGCGACTCCAAGGATAGTGCAACAGAAATAAACCGCTACTATGTAGCAAGGATGGAAAGGCGAGGTAAGAGCTCACCGATTGACTGGTGACAGTCGATGCCCTGTAAACCCCACTTGGTGCAAGATTAAAAGAATCATTCAGTTGTCCGCTGGATTCTTAAAAGTATCGCTTGAGTCATTTGGTAACAATTGACCTAGATAGATGACCATCTAAGACAGAACTCGGCTTATAGACTAATCTAACATTTTTTGCAAGTAACACTTTGTGTTTATATATTTTTTTAACTTAATATGTTAACTTTTTATTGATTTTGTCATAAGGTCTATTTTTGTATCTGTTTTTTATTATTGTTGGCTTTTTTGCTTGGTAAAAGTAAAAAAATATTGTATACTGATAACATCATAAAAGTTTTTAAAAATAGGATGTGTTATGACTTTTAGAAATTCGGTTAGACTATTACTAACTAATTTTTCATTAGTATGGAAGATATTATTATACTTCGGTATATGTTTTTGTGTTTTTGTTGCAATTTTTATACCGATATTAGGACCTATTGTTAGCAAATTAACAACTGCCGGTGTATTTGAGGAACTAAATGAAATATTTAATATGATTTTTACCTCTCCATCTGATGTTATTACAGCGGTAGAGAATGTATATATTCACTTTTTTGCAGTATTGAGGGACAATGCTTCTGTACTTATGGTAAACTATGTTTTCTTAGGAATAGTTGTGTTTATATTAATTCCATTCTTTTTTGGATTGTTTGAACTTGCACTTAATGATTGTTTGTATGGTTTTATGACAAGTCAATCTCAATACGGATTTACAGCAACGTTTATAAAAACATTTGTTAAATCAATGGCTTTACAAGCAGTTAAATTGTTGATTATGGTTCCAATTAATGTCTTAATAATCGGAATATTGTATGGTATTATCAAATTGTTTGCTTTGGGTGGATTGGTCAACATTATATGTGCATTTATTGTTTTTGTAATGTCTTTAATAGTCATTTCTATGAAAATAACTTTATTTAGTTGTTGGACACCATCAATGGTTGTTAATAATACAAACCCATTTATCGCTTTGGGTAATGGTATTAAAGTTGCTTGTAAGAATTATTGGAAAAATTTATCAAACGTATTAGTAGCAGTGTTGATTGCGTTTGTAATAAATTTCTTCTTTGGTTTATTTAGTTTTGGAGCAGGATTGTTCTTAACTGTTCCTATTACTGTTGTAACTTTTGCAATAATTGGTATGATAATCTACTTTAATGGTAGAGGTATGCGTTATTATGTGTATGTAGATACATTTGTAACTACCAAAAAATTAGAAGAACAAGACAAAACACAAAAGTTAAAAAATCTTTTGTAATGATATTGATAATTTTCACGAAAAGAATGCGGGATAATTTTATCTTATTTTTCTGTGGTTTTTTTGTGTACATATAATTTTATAAAATAAAGGAGACAAAATGGAAAATTTAAAAGTAATGTTTTTGGGAGGAGTCGGTGAAATTGGCAAAAATATGACCGTTCTTGAATATGGCAATGATATTATTGTAATTGACAGTGGCCTTGCTTTTCCTGGCGACGATATGCCAGGTATTGATTTAGTTGTCCCTGACATATCATATTTAATAGAAAATAGAAATAAGGTCAGAGGCATATATTTAACTCATGGACACGAGGATCACATCGGTGCACTACCTTATGTTCTTGGAGAATTACCAGTACCAGTGTATGGAAGTCGAATAACTTTGGGATTGGTTGAGAGTAAACTAAAAGAATTTAAGAATGTTAAATACAAAGGTGTTAGCATTAAGTCAGGCAGTGTAGTAAAGGCAGGCAATTTCAAAATTGAATTTGTTGCAGTTAACCATTCGATTCCAGGGGCTATGGCTCTTGCAATAACAACACCAGTCGGGGTAGTTGTCCATACGGGAGACTTCAAAATTGATTTAACTCCAATTAATGGCGAGGTAATCAATTTGACACGTTTTGCTGAACTTGGCAAAAAAGGTGTAACTTTGCTTTTATGTGAAAGTACCAACGTAGAACGTCCAGGTACGAGTATGAGTGAAAAAACTGTTGGTAAGACTTTGGATAATTTATTCGAAGATTTAGTTGACAAACGAATATTTGTTGCGACTTTTGCCTCTAACATACACAGATTACAACAAATAATGGATCTCGCAGTTAAATACAAAAGAAAAATTGCATTTTCTGGTAGAAGTATGATTAATGTATCAGAGACGGCACTTAAATTAAACGAATTAAAATTTTTGCGTGAGAATATCATTGATATTGATAAAATTGATAAATTTGCCGACAAAGAGTTGATAATAATAACAACAGGAAGCCAAGGCGAAGAAATGAGTGCATTAACACGTATGGCAAATGATGACTTCAATAAAGTCCATTTGGGAGAAAATGATGTTGTTATAGTTTCCGCAAGTCCTATACCTGGTAATGAAAAAGCAATTAATACAGTAATAAACAAACTTTACCGAAAGGGTGTTGAAGTAATATATAACGAACTTGCTGATGTTCATGTATCAGGACACGCTTATCAAGAAGAATTAAAAATTATGCATGCCTTGGTTAAACCTAAATTTTTTATTCCAGTACACGGAGAGTATAGACATCTTAAACTTCATCAAATATTGGCAACTTCGCTAGGAATGAACGAAAGAGATATAATAATACCCGATATAGGGATGAAAGTTGAAGTTAATCCAGAATATATTAAGATTGCGGGCAATGTGCCAGCTGGTGAAAGACTCGTTGATGGTACAGGACTTGGTGATGCAACTAGTGTTGTATTAAGAGATAGGAAATTACTAAGTGAAGATGGATTATGCGTAGTTGTATTGACTATTTCACAATATAGTGGCGAGATTTTGAGTAAGCCAGAGATAATTTCAAGAGGATTTATTTATCAAGACGAAGCAAGCGAATTGATTACAGAAGCAAGAGATGTGGTAGTATCGGCAATGCAAGGTGTTGATTTAAAGAGTCTTGATCCAAATATAATAAAACAAATGGTCAAAAAGACTTTGTCAACTTATTTTTTCAAAAAGACAAAAAGACGTCCAATGATATTAGCAATATTACAGCAAAGATAACTTACGAGTTATCTTTTTTGTTTGACCATGTAATTAAAGTGTGTTAATATTAGCGTGTGGAAGATATTTTTGAAAATAAAGATATACGTCAAATAGAAAAATTTGCAAGGGATAATCATTATCCTGTTTTGTTACGACCTTCTGCTATTGAATTATATAATGTTATAAAACAAGAAAATCCATCAAAAATATTAGAAATAGGAACGGCAATTGGATATTCGGGTAGTATTATATTGTTATCGTGTAAAGGTGATTTGGTGACATTAGAAAAAGATAACAATTCTATTAAAATAGCACAAACAAACTTTGAAAAATTAAATTTATTAAACAGGGTAAAAATTATTAATTGCGATGCTTATGATTTTTTGATAAATTGTAATGAAAAATTTGATTTTATCTTTTTAGATGGGCCAAAGGGACAATATATCAAATATTATCCTTATATAAAAAAAATACTTAACAAAAACGGTATTTTGTTTGCCGATAACGTATTGTTTAGAGGTTTGGTTAAGCAAGATAATTGTCCAAGAAAATATCGTAGTCTTGTCAATCATTTAAAAGAATTTAACAAAACATTACAATGTGATAAGGACTTTGAAACTGAATTAAAAGAAATTGGCGATGGATTATTAATCGCCCGAAAAATATTATAGGAGAAAATTATGGAGATACTTAGTCCAGCAGGTAATATGGAGAAATTAAAGACAGCAATATATTTTGGTGCAGATGCCGTTTATTTTGCTGGCAAAGAATACGGACTCAGAGCCTTTTCTGACAACTTCACTAACGATGAATTAATCAAAGCGGTAGATTATTGCCATATTAATAATGTTAAAGCATACGTGACAATTAATATTGTTGCTAAAAATTGTGATTTTGAAAACTTAAAGCAATATGTTGAATTTTTACAAAAGATTAAAGTAGATGCTGTTATTGTGTCTGATATTGGTATAATAATGTATGTTAAAAAATATGCTCCAAAACTTCACATTCATGTTTCAACACAGGCAAACGTAACTAACAAATATACTGCCAAATTTTTTGCTGACTTGGGTGTTAAGCGTATTGTGCTTGCAAGGGAATTATCATTGTGCGAAATCAAAGAAATTAGAGATTATATTTCCAAAAAAGTCGAACTCGAAGCTTTTGTACATGGAGCAATGTGCATAGCATATTCAGGTAGATGCCTTTTGAGTAATTACTTATCTGGACGAGAGAGCAATCGTGGGGCATGTGTTCAAGCATGTAGATGGGAATATACTATTACCGAAAAGAGTCGCACTACACCATACGAGATACAAGAGGATAAAAATGGCACATATATACTTAATAGCGAAGATTTAAATATGATTAAGTATATTGATAAAATGGCACAAGCTGGGGTATGTAGTCTTAAAATTGAAGGAAGAATGAAATCGATATATTATGTAGCAACTGTAACAAATGCTTACCATAGAGCAAAATTGTTGTATGAACAAAATCCTAATAATTATAAAGTAACAAAAGAATTAATTGAAGAATTAGAAAAAACTGGTCATAGACAATATACAACAGGTTTTAATTTAGATTCAAAAGAGCAAAGGGAATGTATTACATCATCTATGCCAGTCCAAACACATGAGTTTATAGCACGAGTAATTGGTAATCAAGACGGCGGTTGGGTAAAAATTGAACAAAGAAATAGATTCAAAGTAGGGGATACATTAGAGGTTTTATCTCCGAATGAATGTTACAATAAAAAAATTAAAGTAAATAAAATTAAATCACTAGATGGTACAATGATTGATGATGCAAAAAATGTTCAAGAGGTATTGTATTTAAAGACTAATCTAAACTTAAAAACAGGTGATATTTTGAGAAGAAAAAATTAAAAAAACGAACTATCAAAAAAATAGTTCGTTTTCTTTTGCCTTTTTCCTTATAAGTTCTATGGCTTTTTTTTCTAATCTCGATATGTAACTACGACTTATGCCTAACTTTTGTGCTACTTCATGTTGTGTATATGCAGGTTTTCCACCTATGCCGTACCTTAGACATATTATCTGATATTCACGTTGATTAAGAGAGTCTTTGATGAGTTCGAGCAACTTGGAAGTTAATATGGAATTTTCAACATTGTCTATAACGTCTTCTTCAATGTTAGGTATAATATCCATTAAGCATATTTCATTGCCATCCTTATCTTTGCCCAACGTTTCATTAAGTGCCAATACTTGTGAGTGTTTTTTATTAACACGGATTAACATAAGTATTTCATTTTCTATGCATTTGGCTGCATAAGTAGAAAATTGAGTATTTTTACCATATTGGAAGGTATTAATTGCTTTAATAAGCCCAATTGAACCAACAGATATCAAATCGTCCGCTTCATTTGCTCCACTATATTTTTTGACGATATGGGCAACTAGTCTTAAATTATGATTAATTAATATTTCTTTACTTTTATTATCTCCTGCCCAAAATTTTTTGAAATGTTCTTTTTCTTCTTCAATTGTTAATGGCTGAGGAAAGCATGATACATTATTGACGTATGATGAGAACAACATTATCTTGTTCATAAACGTCATAAAATTTTCAATAATCATAAAAAACTCCTAATAGTCTATTTATATGTCGTTGTTTGTCGAATTTTGCTTGTACAAACAAATATTTTTTATAGTAGAAAATATTTCGTGATAAGTGAGTATCATTTGACAAAATTTTGTCAACAACATAAAATATTTATGAGGTGAAATATGGACGCAATAAAAATGTTAAAAACAAGACAAAGTCAAAGAGACTATGAAGAGTATAGTATTGACTTAAAAATTATTGAAGATATTATTGATTGTGCACGCCTTGCTCCAAGTGCCAGAAATTATCAACCATTAAGATACGTTATTATCGATGACAAAAAAATCATAAAAGATTTAAGCAAGAACATTGCTAACGCAAAGTTCTTCGATAAAGCTCCAATAGTAATTGCTGTCTTTGCTGAAAGCGATGCAAAATTCAAACTAGAAGATGGAAGTGCTGCAACAGAGAATATTTTATTAGGAGCTACTGCTTATAAATTAGGTAGTTGCTGGGTTGCCGGATATCAAAAAGATTACCATACTTATGTTGAAAAACTTCTTCAATGTCCAAAAGAATATGAATTAATTAGTCTTATTTCTATTGGTAAAGTTAAAAATCCTACAACAAGACCACCAAAAAAAGACTTGGGTAGCATTATCAGTTATAACAAATTTGAATAATATATGTAATTTAAACAATAATTAGCAATATGATAATACTCTTAATCATATTGCTAATTTTTTTGTATAGAAACAAAAGAGTTAAACCGATACTAAAAACTAAAAGAAAAGTCAAAAAAACTTTAACTTTTCCATTTTTTACTGCTAACAAATATAGTGTTTTGTTAAATAATTTATACGACAAAAAATGTGTTTTAAAAGTTGAGGACTATAAATATTATAGAATTCTTAAACAAAATAATTTTGGTGAGTATCCAATATGTAAGTTAAATATAAAATCTTGTAAAGAATTAAAAGAACTTTTGCTTGCTTTGCAAGAACTTGAAAAGATTAATAAATATTTTAATATAGCAATTTGTTATGATATTAATCTTTTTGAAATAAAATATTTGATTGCTTTATATAAGTTAACTTACAGCAGAATATTTTTTTATAAAAGAAATAATATATCAAACGATTTGTGGTTAGCAATAAATAAGTTTGATATAAATAACGGGACTAATATGACAATTAGAAATAATGGAGTATATATTGATGGTATATTACTTGATAACAAAACTTCTTATACTAACTATTGTTTTGTTCAAACGTACGATAAAGAAGGGATATCAGTAAAAAAATATGATACTGTGTTATATAACAAAAAATGTTTGTTATCAAAATTAGTAATTAGTAACTTGTCAAATATAAGTAAAACAATCAAGATAAAATATTGTGATGAAGTATCAACAAATGGTATGTTTGGAATAAAGTCAAATATATGGGCAAAAACTTTTGATTTTTGTGCCAAAGATATATTTTATTATAGATTTAATGTTCCTTATGTGTTAAGTAGATTTTGTAATGGAATTGCCCTTAATAGCGATATAAAATTATCTCCTAACGAAACAAAAACCATATTGATATATAAGACAAAAGAACTGTTTGATATTGATGATGAGGATTTTAATAATGCATTATTTTTGTTGCGCCAATCAAAAAAAATTGCTATTAAAACTGATAATAATAGATTAGATAATTTGATAAATAATATCATTCCTGATGCTATTATTAAAAATTTAATCAAAGCTCCTTTTGAACAATTAAATAAATTTATGATGTTTGTTGAGTTAATGCCTGTTAATAATTTTGTAATCAATCTTAGTCAAATTTATTTAATTAATAACTTTGATGTCGATTATTATTTCAATCTTATTGCGTTATTAGGTGTTAGATTTTTTAACAAAGGAATAGTTGTTAGCAATAGTGTTGTTAATGGAGTTATAATTATTAAAACTTCTCTTGGTAATGTAGTGCTTAATATTAACCGAAGTGATAGTAATTGCGTGATTATTAATGGTATTGAATACAGTAACTTTAAACAATTTTCTTATTCTGCGTTAGTTAATAAACAAGTATCATTGTTGATTTAAATAATTGATTTTGTAAGGTGTTTGTGTTAAAATAAAACTAATGATGAGGTATTTATGGATACATTATACAAGACAGATTTTCGCACACCATTATCAGAACGTATGCGACCAAAAACACTTGATGAATTTGTAGGACAAAATCATATTGTTGGTAAAAACATGCTATTAAGACGTGCTATTCAAATCAATTCTTTGGGTAGTTGCATCTTTTATGGCCCTCCTGGATGCGGTAAAACAACTCTTGCCAACATTATTGCCAACACCTCTAATAGTAAATTTGAAAAACTAAATGCAGTTTCAAGCGGTGTTGCTGATGCAAAAAGGGTTATAGATAAAGCACGACAGGACGCCAATATTTATGGTATAAAAACTTATTTGTTGTTAGACGAATGTCATAGATGGAACAAAGCACAAAGCGATTGTGTCTTGGAAGCAATAGAAGATGGTAGCATAATATTTATTGGTTCAACAACAGAGAATCCTTATATTAATATGACGAGGGCAATTGTATCAAGATGCAGAATTTTTGAATTTAAGCCACTAACAAACAAAGATATAATAACGATGATTGATAGGGCAATAATTGATAAAGAAAGAGGTCTTGGTCAGTATAATATAGAGATTAGCAATGAGGCAAAAGAACATATTGCAACTATTGCTAATGGCGATATGCGACAAGCACTTAATGCCTTGGAACTTGCAGTTCTTACAACACCCAAAAAGAAAGATAAAATCGTAATAGATATTAAGGTTGCTGAACAGTGCATACAACGAAAAGCATTGTCATTAAATGAAGATGTATATTATGACATACTTAGTGCGTTTTGTAAAAGTTTGCGCGGTAGTGATACCGAGGCGGCGCTTTATTATGCTAACAGATTAATTGAGGCAGGATGTGATCCTAAAATTATTGCTAGAAGAATGATTGCTCATGCAAGTGAAGATATTGGTATGGCAGATAGCAACGCGCTACTTTTGGCTTGTAGTGCAATGTACGCAGTAGAGAAGTTAGGACCACCAGAATGTTATCTTAATTTAGCACATGCAATAATCTATATTTGCGAGGCGGAAAAGTCCAATAGTGTGTATTTAGCATTAGAAAAAGCAAAAAATGATGCTATATCAAACAAAGATGATAACATACCTAATAATTTAAAAAATCATCCAAGTATTAACAATGATGGTACTGGCAAATATAAATACCCACATGATTTTGGTGGTTATGTCAAACAACAATATATGCCTAATAGCCTTAAAGATAGAGTGTATTATGTGCCATCAAAAAATGGTAAAGAAAAAAATTTAATTAGGAAAAAAAGTTTTAACAAAGATTTGCAAAAATAAAAATTTTATTATATAATCATGTCATAAAAGGAGAATAATTATGAATTTAAAAGGAACAAAAACAGAAAAAAATCTTTTGACAGCATTTGCAGGAGAGTCACAAGCAAGAAATAAATATACATATTTTGCTAGCAAGGCAAAAAAGGAAGGCTATGAGCAAATAGCAGAAATATTTACAAATACTGCTGATAACGAGAAAGAACACGCAAAATTATGGTTTAAGGCTCTTGATGGCATTAAAACTACCGAAGAAAATCTTGTTGAAGCGGCTGCTGGCGAAAATTATGAGTGGACAAAGATGTATAAAAAATTTGCAAAAGTAGCAAGAGAGGAAGGATTTGAGGAGATTTCAAAACAATTTGAAGGTGTTGCTGCAATTGAGAAAGATCATCAAAAAAGATACGAAGCATTACTTAATAATCTAAGAGCACAAAAAGTATTCAAAAAGGATACTCAAGTAGTTTGGGTATGCAGAAATTGTGGTCATAAAGTAAAAAGTGATAAAGCTCCAGAAGTTTGCCCAGTGTGTGCTCATCCACAAGCATACTTTGAAGTAAGCATCAAAAATTATTAATTTAAAAGAGCTATCTTTTGATGGTTTTTGTGATTAAAATAATAATATTAAAATTAATTTATATGCACAAAAAAAACACCTGTAAAGGTGTTTTTTTATAAACTTTCAAGTGCTTTAATACAAATATCGAGTAGTAAGCTTCTTAAAGCAATTTTGTCGTAAAATCGCCAATTCCATTTAATTCCGTCGGTACTATCGCTAAAATATAATAATGAAGCAAATTCGCATTTGTTGTATTTGCATACCGCCGCCAAACTTGCACATTCCATATCTACGCCGATAGCACCCTCTTTTAGACGTCTTTTGATACGTTTAGGAGTTTCTCTATATATTGCATCTATTGTCCAAATAGTACCAGTATAATAATCAAGCCCATAATATTGTAATGCTTTACATAATGCTTTTGTAAATTTGGTGGAGATTTTAATATCTCTACTTGGAGCCATATAATGATAAGATAGACCTTCATCGCGAATTGCCGATGTCGGAACAAAAAATTTATCAACATCTTTTGATTGGTCAATCAATCCACATGTGCCACATGAAATAAATTTTTTAATACCGTTGTATTCAAGTTCTTCAACTAGGTTTGCTACGGCAGGCCCACCGAGAGGGCAAAGTGCTATTAATAATTTATTATCATACAAATACACAGGCGATATAGTACTTGCGGATTTAAATTCATATATTAATTTGCATTTTTTATGATATTGTTTTAACTGATTAAAATGTCTTGGTAAAAAAAGTATACACTTATCTATTCCTGCTTCGTTAACTTTTTTCAATTTTGAGAAGTCTTTTTTGCCCTGCCTAAAAAAATATTCTTTTGCATTTGTTGCACTGTCTGAGTCATATTCTAAGATTGGATATTTTTCTTGTAACATATAACCTCTTATTATAATTTAAATTTTTGGTTCGAAGTTTTCAAAAATAATATTGTCACAATGTTTTGCAACTTCTAAATATTGTTCTTGACTCCTAACAGTCCAGGCAAGAAGGGGAACATTTTTGAACTTTTTTAATCTATTATATGGTAGAGCAGTAGCCTCGTATGCAATAAAGTTAAAAGATGCTACACGATGTAGCGCCAATCGCCTTAATAATACTTTTTTAAACCAAGCAAGTTTTTCATTCTTAAACGAGCCAGACAATTGCCCTCTTAAAATATCAGGAGCGTTATTTTTGAAATACGACAAAACAAAAGGATTAAATGACATTATTGCATATTCACCTTTATATTCTTTTAACATATCAATAACTGTCTGTTCAAGTCTTCCAACTTTATCTACATTTTTGATTTCTATAAGTAATGGCACTTGACCATTGACAACTTCTAATACTTCTTTAAATGTTGGTATGGTATCTTTTGTCCCGCCTAATTTATATTCTTTTAAAGAATCAACACTAGTTATATTTTTGACATATCCGTCCTTGCCTGTCATTCTTTGCAATGTGTCGTCATGAAATACAATTACTGTTCCATCTCCAATTTGTTGAACATCAAGTTCGATAGGGTAGTTTTTGCTAATAGCATTTTTGAATGCTGAGATAGAATTCTCGGCACAATTTTTATTATGTAAACCTCTATGGGCGATATATTTATTCACAATCCATGTGTTAAAAATTTTCATAATTAACTCCAAACTATATCTATATAATTTTAGTTAGTTTAGCATAAAAAAATACCATTGTTAAGTAATTTGACACAAAAAACGACCAGCAAGTCGTTTTTAACTAAATTTATTATTTTATTGCTTGCCAACAGTATAAAATTAAAATATAATGTTATTGTTTAAGGAGTAGGTATGAATAGGCAATCTAATATTAGAAACTTTTGTATTATAGCTCATATTGACCATGGTAAGAGCACGCTTGCTGATAGACTTATTGAACTTACTGGCACTGTTTCTAAAAGAAACCTTACAAGTCAAATGTTAGATAGCATGGACCTTGAAAAAGAAAGAGGTATAACAATCAAACTAACTCCTACAAGAATGTTTTATGAATATAAGGGCGAAGAATATACCCTTAATCTTATTGATACCCCGGGACATGTGGATTTTACTTATGAAGTATCACGTTCTTTGGCGGCATGTGAGGGAGCGATATTAATTGTAGATGCGACTCAGGGTGTAGAGGCTCAAACTCTTGCAAATGTTTATTTGGCGATAGAAAATAATTTGGAAATTATACCTGTAATTAACAAGATTGATTTACCAAGTGCTGATACGGATATGGCAAAAAAAGAGATTGAAGACATAATTGGATTAGATGCTAGTGATGCTCCACTTATATCTGCTAAGGAAGGTATAAATATTGAGCAAGTTTTACAACAAATTATTGAGAAATTTCCGTCTCCCAAAGGGAATGAGAATGAGCCATTAAAAGCATTAATATTTGACAGTTATTACGATAATTTTAAGGGTGCTGTTAGTCTTGTTAGGGTATTTGATGGTGAAGTGGCAGTTGGTACCAAGATTAAAATGATGAAGACTAATAAGATTTATGAAGTAACCGAGGTAGGAGTATTTACTCCATCGCCAAAGCCTGTTGATAAACTTATGGCTGGGGACGTTGGATATATTGCTGCAAGTATAAAAAATGTTTCAGATACTCGTGTTGGCGATACTATCACGCTTGCTGATAATCCGACAAAAATGGCACTTCCTGGGTACAAAGATGTTAAGCCTGTTGTGTTTTGTGGTATATATCCGGTTGATGGGGCAAGATATAACGATTTGAAAGATGCATTGGATAAATTAAAATTAAATGATGCTTCATTAATGTATTCTCCTGAAGTATCACAAGCGTTAGGATTTGGTTTTAGATGTGGCTTTTTGGGATTACTGCACATGGAGATAATAACCGAACGTCTTGAAAGAGAATTTAACCTTGAATTAATTACAACTGCACCAGGTGTATCTTATCAAGTAATTAAGACAAATGGTGATGTTTTGGAGATATCAAATCCTTCAACTTTACCAGTAGCAACAGAAATTGCTAGTATTGAAGAGCCTATGGTTAGTCTAAATATATACACTCCTCCAACTTATGTTGGACCAATTATGGAATTGTGTCAAAACAAACGTGGAGAATATATTGATATGCAATATATTGACAAGAATCGTGTAGTTATGAAATATAATATGCCACTAAATGAGATGATTTACGACTTTTTTGACGGCCTTAAATCTAGAACAAAAGGCTATGCTAGTCTTGATTATGAGATTACAGGGTACAGACAAAGTGACTTAATAAAACTTGATATATTGTTAAATGGTGAAAAATGTGATGCTTTAAGTCTAATTGTTCATAAAGATAAAGCTTATCAAAGAGGCAAAGCAATTGCAGAAAAATTAAAAGAAGTTATACCGCGTCAGATGTTTGAGATTCCTATTCAAGCATGTATAGGCAACAAAATAATTGCAAGAGAAACGGTAAAGGCGTTTAAAAAAGACGTTCTTGCAAAATGCTATGGTGGAGATATTAGCAGAAAAAGAAAATTATTAGAAAAACAAAAAGAAGGGAAAAAGAGAATGCGTCAAATTGGCTCAGTTGAGTTGCCAAGTGAAGCCTTTATGAGTATACTTAAATTAGATTGATATGAGAAAGATTGGATTATATGTACACATACCATTTTGTAAAAGCAAATGCGATTATTGCAACTTTGTTTCTTTTTGCGATGTTTCAAAAATGCCGGAATACCTTAATTGTCTCAAAAAAGAAATATCTATGTACAAATCAAAACTAGGTAATGATGTACAACTTTATAGTGTATATATTGGAGGAGGAACTCCATCTGTTGTGCCAGAAAATATGATGATTGACTTAATCAATCATATTACTAAGACATTTGGTAAGGGTAGATATGAATTTACAGTGGAATGTAACCCTGGTACAGTTGATTTATCTAAACTTGTTGCATACAAAAGAGCAGGAGTTAATCGTATTAGTATAGGTGGACAGTCTTGTAATGATAAGTTACTTAATTTGATTGGAAGAAAGCAAACATATAAAGACTTAATTAATGCTGTTAAATTAGTCAAAGAAGCTGGTTTTGACAATATTAATGTTGATATGTTGATTGGTTTACCTAAACAAAAACTCATTGATGTTAAAAAAATGTTAAAGTTTGTAACGTCAAATGATTTACACCATGTGTCTGCATATAGTTTAATAGTCGAAGGGGGAACTCCATTAGACGACAAAATAAAGATGGGCATCTTAAAAGTATTACCAGACGATGAAGTAGTTGAAATGTATGATTATGTTGTTGCTTACCTTAAAAAACACGGACTTAACAGATATGAAGTCTCTAACTTTGCCCAAGACGGTTATGAATGTAAACATAATATGAATTATTGGAAATTAGGAGAATATTTGGGAGTAGGAGTATCAGCTCATTCGTATATGAATGGCACTCGTCAAGCAAATGTTAGCGATATAAAAAAATATATAGATAGTATTAATAATAATCAATTACCAGTAATATCTAAGGAATATCTAACAACAAGAGAGATGAAAGAAGAATATATTATGTTAATGCTACGAACAAAAGATGGTATTAATCTAAAAGATTATAAAAAATTGTTCTTTACCGATCTTGAAAAGGACAAATCTTCTGAGATTAATTTCTTGCTCTCAAACGGCTTTATAAAAATTGAAAATCATCATCTAAAAGTAAGTGATAATTCATATTATGTGCTTAATAGTATAGTTGCCAAATTAATTGATTAGAAAAAAAATATAAAAATTATTTAAAAAGATGTCACTAATTGTTGACATTCTTTTTTTAGTAGCATATACTAGTATTAGCACTTGGAAGTCGAGAGTGCTAACAACAAACAAATCACTCTGCTAAAAAAGGAGGTGTGGTTTTGGGTAATGACTTGATTGTTTTAAGTGACAGGAAGAAAAAAATACTGTTTGGCGCTATTGATAATTACATAAAACAAGCGAATCCTATTACAAGTATGCTAGTGCATGAACAAAATATGAAGGATTTAAGCACTGCAACATTACGTAATGAATTATCAACCTTAGAAGAATTGGGGTATCTCAAACAACTACATACTTCAAGTGGGAGAGTACCAACTAGCAAAGGATATAGATTCTATGTAAACGAATTAGTTAATGATATTTCAATATCGCAAGACAAACTTGACAATATACACAAAGATTTGATTAATCGAACTAATAATCTTAGCGACATAACATTAACAATTGCCGATGCGATTACAAAAGCGACTAATTATCCAGCAATAGTATTGCTTGACGGATTTGAAAATTTGATAATCAAATCAATAAATCTACTACCACTGATAAGTGGTCAAATGTTGGTAATCATTGAGACGAATGCTGGGGCGATAACTAGTACAACTAATTTGCAAGAAACTTTCACACAAGATGATTTAAGTAAGGCATCACAATTATTTAATAGCGTATTTGTTGATAAAACCATTGGTTTTTTGATAGATAATGTCAATAATCTAAGCAATGCTATAAAAATGCAAATTAAAAATTATCAATTTATTCTTACGAAAATCATAGAGATTTTGCACAATTATTCTAGCCAAGGAACAAGTAAAGGGGTTACAAAACTGCTTAACAGTCCAGAATATAGTGATGTTGAGAAGGCAAAATCAATATTTGAATTATTAGAAAATAAGAATAAGTTAAAAGACATTTTTGATACGAGCCAAGAAGATGGCGTATCAATAAAAATTGGTGAAGAAAATAATTATGATGAATTAAATAATTGTGCAATTATTAAGACGCCTGTAATGCTTGATGGTAACAAAATAGCAACAATTGGAGTAATTGGTCCACAAAGAATTGATTATTGCACTGTGGCAAGCGTACTTAAAATTATAGCAGACGAATTAAAAAAGAGGTAATCCATGGCAGATGAAATAATAAAAAATGTAGAAAAAACAGATAAACCAGACAAAACGGATAATAATTATAATTCAACCCAAGATAATGAGTTTTTACTATTAGCGCAAAGAATTCAAGCGGATTTTGATAATTATCGCAAAAGAACGAAGGCGGAACTTGAAGAGGCAAGAAAAATTGGCTTTGTGTCTGCTCTAAAAAGCGTTTTTAAATGCATAGATTTAATTGAGCAAGCACGAAAAACATGTAAAGATAAAACCGTTATCGAAGGGCTAAAATTAATTGAAAATGATATTATAAAAGATATCGAAAAGGCCGGTGTAAAAAAGATTTCAGCCGTTGGTCACAAGTTTGATCCCAATAAGCACAATGCTGTGGCAATGGTTGAAGACAAAAACAATAAACCAAATACTATTATTCAAGAAGTACAATCAGGATATATTTACGATGACAAAGTCGTAAGATATAGCCAAGTGGTTGTAAGCAAATAAGTTAACAATTAGCATAAATGCTATAAAATAAAAAATAAGGAGATATTAAAATGAGTAAAGTTATAGGAATTGATTTAGGAACAACGAATTCATGCGTAGCAGTTATGGAAGGAGGCGAAGCAACAGTTATTCCTAACTCGGAAGGCGCAAGAACAACTCCATCAGTTGTTGCTTACGTAAAAAATGAAAGATTGGTAGGACAGGTAGCAAAACGTCAAGCAGTTGTTAATCCTGACAACACTGTTTTGTCAATCAAGAGAGAGATGGGTAGTGACTACAAAGTAACATTGGAAGGCAAAACTTATTCTCCACAAGAAATATCGGCAATGATATTACAAAAACTTAAACAAGATGCCGAAAGTTATCTCGGTCAAAAAGTAACACAGGCGGTAATAACTGTTCCTGCGTATTTTACTGATTCACAACGTCAAGCAACAAAAGATGCTGGTAAAATTGCTGGTCTTGAAGTTTTGAGAATAATCAACGAACCAACAGCAGCAGCACTTGCCTATGGTCTTGATAAAGGTGAGAAAAATCAAAAGATACTTGTATATGACCTAGGTGGTGGTACATTCGATGTATCTATATTGGACATAGGAGATGGAGTATTTGAAGTTATAGCAACAGCTGGGGATAACAGACTCGGAGGGGACGATTTTGATAAAAAAATTATTGACCTATTAGTTGCTGAATTCAAAGCAAAAGAAGGTATTGATTTATCAAAAGATAAGTTAGCTATGCAAAGATTAAAAGAAGCTGCCGAAAAAGCCAAGATTGACTTATCTTCACTTAGCAAAACAACAATCAATCTTCCATTCATCACAGCAGACGCAACTGGTCCAAAACATTTTGAATATGAACTTAGTAGAGCAAAATTTGATAGTCTAACTTCTGATTTGGTTGACAGGACAATCGTTGCGTTGAAAAAAGCTTTATCGGATTCAAAATTAACAATGTCACAAATTGATAAAGTTGTATTGGTTGGTGGTTCAACTCGTATTCCAGCAGTCGTTGAAGCAGTTAAAAATGCAACTGGTAAAGAACCATTCAAGGGAATAAATCCAGACGAATGTGTTGCAATTGGTGCTGCTATACAAGGCGGTGTATTAGTAGGTGAGGTTAAAGATGTATTACTACTTGATGTTACACCATTGTCTCTTGGTATAGAAACCCTTGGCGGAATATTTACAAAACTTATTGATAGAAATACTACAATACCAACCAAAAAATCACAAATTTTCTCAACAGCAACAGATAACCAACCAGGAGTTGATATTCACGTATTGCAAGGTGAAAGAGAATTTGCTTCTGGCAACAAAACTCTTGGAAGATTTAGTTTAACTGATATTCCACCTGCACCAAGAGGAGTACCTCAAA
This sequence comes from uncultured Clostridia bacterium, assembly GCA_944372595.1. Classification (GTDB taxonomy): domain Bacteria; phylum Bacillota; class Clostridia; order Christensenellales; family UBA1242; genus CALVZT01. The sequence goes on along the minus strand of CALVZT010000003.1, from coordinate 8,481 downwards.
TTGAAGTTACTTTTGATATTGATGCAAACGGTATTGTTCACGTATCAGCAAAAGACCTTGGAACAAATAAAGAACAAAGCATTACAATTACTGCTTCTTCGAATCTTAGCGAGAGTGATATAGATAAAGCAATAAAAGATGCTGAAAAATATGCTGAAGAAGACAAGAAGAAAAAAGAACAAGTTGAAGCAAAGAACCAAGCTGAAACAATGATTAATTCTATCGAAAAGATGTTAAAAGAAAATGGCGATAAAATATCACAAGAGGATAAGGATAAATTAACCGCAGCAATAGAAAAGGCTAAAAAAGACATTGAAGTTGAAGATACAGAAGCAATAAGAAAAGCCATTGACGAATTATCAAATTCATCTGCTGATATAGTATCAAAATTATATGCACAAGCACAACAATCAGCAAAAGAAGACGCTAAAAAAGATAAAAAAGATAATGGTGACGACGAAGTAATTATTGACGATAAGAAATAAGGAATTTTGTAATGGCAGAAAAAAATTATTATGAAATTTTGGGAGTGGATAAAAATGCCACTCCCGAAGAAATTAAATCTGCATACCGTAAATTAGCCAAACAATATCATCCAGACGTCAACAAAAGTCCTGATGCAACTCAAAAATTTAAAGATATAAACGAAGCATACGAAGTTTTGAGTGATACTACCAAAAGAAATAATTATGACCAATTTGGTAGTGCTAGTGGTACTAATGCCGGGGACTTTTTCCGTGGAAGCGGTTTTGGCAATTTTGGTGGTGGAAATTTCAGTGGATTTGAAGACATATTTAATATTTTTTCAAATTTTGGTGGAACTACACAGTCTAGGCAAATACCAGGTGAAGATATTGTAGTCAAAGTTGTCCTTTCATTTAGCGAAGCTGCATTCGGAGTTACCAAAGATATTAATATTAGTAGATATGAAGAATGTGCTGCATGCAACGGTACAGGAGCCAAAAACGGAACCAGTGTTGAAACTTGTCCAGATTGTAAGGGAACTGGCAAAGTAAAGTTTATGCAAGATACAATATTTGGTAGGGTAGTCAATACTACCACTTGCAAAAGATGTGGTGGTACAGGCAAGATAATCAAAGATAAATGTGATGTATGTAATGGTAAAGGATACAAAAAAGTAAACAAAACTATCAAAGTGAATATTCCAGCGGGTATTGATGACGACCAAGTAATAACAATGCGAGGTCAAGGTAATGCCTCGACTTCGGGTGGCCCAGCAGGAGATTTGCAAATCGAAATAACAGTTAAACCACACGAAATGTTGCAAAGGGATAAAACCAATCTTTATCTTGATGTTTATATACCATTTACAACAGCATATTTGGGTGGTAAAGTTGAGATACCAACACTTAAAGGTATGTATGAATTAACCATTCCACCATTAACTCAACCAAATACAATTATGCGTCTTAAAAACAAAGGTATCAAGGCACTTAACAAAGATAGTTATGGTGATTTAATTGTAACGGTCAAAGTTGAAATGCCACGTCAGACAACCAAGCAAGATAAAGATAGAATTACAGCAATTGATAAAGAAATCAACTACTCGAATTATCAAAAAAGTAAATATTACATAGATAAATTGAATAAATTAAAATAAAGGCCTAGAAGCCTTTATTTTGTTTTTAAGTCATAAATTTATCAATTTCTGTGCCAGGCAAAAAAATAATATCAAATTTTTAATTAGAATTTGCAATTTGTTTTTTTTGTAAAACTTTACCAAATAGTTGTCATTTAATAATTATTTTGATAATATACTTACATGGCACATAGATTTTTTGTAAATTCAATTAATGATATTGTTCACATTGTGGGGGAAGAATTTGTCCATTTAAGCAAAGTGTTAAGGCTCAAAGTAGGCGACGAAGTTGAGTGTATTTGCGAAGATGATTATTTGTATAATGGTGTAATTACTGATATTAATAAAACTTCTGCATCTGTTAAAATAACTAACAAAACAAAAAATTTAAAAAATCCCAAAGTCGATGTAACAGTTTTTCAAGCATTACCCAAAGGTGATAAACTTGATTTAATAGTTCAAAAGTTATCCGAAATTGGTGTGAATACATTGCAACCATTTGTTTCTAAATATTGTGTTGCTAAATCTTGCAATAAAATTGATAGACTTAATAAAATATCAAAATCGGCAAGTAAACAATGTGGAAGGAGTCGTTCACTTGTAGTGAATGAGTGTATCACATTTGAGCAACTTTTAAACGAACTGCAAAAATACGACACCGTAATTTTTGCAAATGAAACGGAAAGAAAACAAAATGATTTCAAGATAAATAATAACGATAAGATTGCCATAATAATTGGTAGTGAGGGTGGCTTTGCTGAAGAGGAAATTAAATTATTGAGCGACAAAGCAACATCTGTTACTTTTGGGCATAGAATTTTTCGTACCGAAACAGCAAGTATTGTTATATCAGCAATTGTATTATATAAGGCGGGAGAATTGCAGTGAAAATATGTGTGTATAATCTAGGATGTAAAGTCAACCAATACGAAAATGATGTATTAGTGCATTCATTGTGTAATCAATACGAAGTGATTACAACACTTGACTTTGCTGATTTGTATATACTTAATACTTGTGCTGTTACAAATGAAGGAGAGAAAAAAAGCAGGCAAGTATTATCAAAAATATACAAAATTAATCCCAAAGCAAAAATTATTGTATGTGGATGCGCTTCGCAAAAGAATCCACAACAATTTTTGGATAAACTGAATGTTGTAGCTGTGTTTGGTAACGTTAACAAAACAAAAGCAGACTTGTTATTAAACGCAGTTGGCAATAACGTAACTGAACTAAAAACAGAATATGAAGAAGGTATATCTACATCAAAAAGGACGAGAAGTTACTTAAAAATTCAAGATGGTTGTAATAATTTTTGTTCTTATTGTATAATACCTTACCTTAGAGGAAGGAGCCGATCTAGGCAACTAGACTGCATTAAAAAAGAAGCACAATTACTATCTACTACAAGTAAAGAGATAGTACTTGTGGGTATTAATTTATCTGATTACAAGATTAATAACGAACTTGCGCTTGTTGATGTTGTTGAAGAATTAAGTCAACTTCCGGCAAGGGTGAGATTGGGGTCATTAGAAGTTAATATTATTACCGAAGAAAATTTATTGCGATTAAAAAAAGTTGCTAATTTTTGTCCTCACTTTCACTTATCTTTACAAAGCGGTAGCAACAATGTACTAAAAAAAATGAATAGACATTATACAAGAGAAGAATTTATATCTAAGTGCAATATGATATACAAAATTTTTCCTAATGCAAGTATTACAACTGATGTTATTGTTGCATTTCCGACCGAGACTGATGAAGATTTTTTACAGACGATTGATTTGATAAAAAAAGTTAATTTTTATTCGGTACATTTCTTTATATATTCAAAGCGTGATGGAACAGTAGCATCTCGATTGCCTATTATCAATGGAAGTATTGCAAAGAATAGAGAGAATAAGTTAAAAGAAGTAGTTGATTTGTCCCGAATTGCATTTTTAACAAAACATATAAATAATGAAATAACTATGTTAACAGAAGACTATGACGGCGGATATACCCAAGGTTATAGCGAAAATTATATTAAATGCTATCTTGATGAAAAGTTAGATAATAATCAATTTGTCAAAGTGAAACCTGTAAAAATTTATAAAGAGGGATATATTGTAAGGAGGATATAATATGGATTGTATTTTTTGTAAAATAGTTAAAAAAGAAATACCAAGCAATATTATTTACGAGGATGATAAAACGCTTGCGTTTTTGGATATTGCAAATGATTTTTATGGTCATACTTTGGTTATTCCTAAAAAACATTGTGAAAATCTCATAGATTGCGACAAGCGTACGTATAATGCAGTTATGAACACTGTAAAAAAGATTAGTGAACATTATGTTCAAAATTGTGGTTTTGCTGGGGTGAATATAATTAACGCGAGTGGTAAGGAAGCGGAGCAATCAGTATTTCATTTACACATTCACATAATACCTAGAAAAAAAGATGATGGATACAAAATATGGCCAGTAAAAGATAAAGAAAGTTTTGATAATAAAAAAATTGCAAACAAATTGCGCATAAAAGGTTGACAAAATTAATAGATAATGTATAATAACAACACATTGAGTTAAAAGGTGGTGAGATAAGATGTCTACGGTTAAAGTTGGCGAGAACGAGAGTTTGGAGAGCGCATTAAAAAGATTCAAACGCAAATGTCAAAAAGACGGTATTATCGGCGACCTTAGAAAAAAAGAAGCATACGAGAAACCAAGCGTTAAAAGAAAGAAGAAGGCAGAAGCTGCAAGAAAGCGCAACAAAAAGTAAACACTACTATGTAGTGTTTTTTTTTATTTAATACAGTTTTGTTTACAAATTTAGAATGAAATATTTGCTATATTTGAACGAATTTGTTATCATATCTATATGGACAAATTAGACATTAATAAGTTAAATAATGAGCAACAACTTGCTTTGCACAATACCGAAGGGCCAGTCTTAGTTACGGCAGGCGCTGGAAGTGGCAAAACAAGGTTATTAACATATAGAATTGCCCATTTAATTATAAATAAAGAAATATCTCCAAGTAATATTTTGGCAATTACTTTTACTAATAAAGCGGCAGACGAGATGAAACAGCGCCTAAGTAATATGGTTGAGGATAGTGACAAAATATGGATATCTACTTTTCATTCAATGTGCAGTAAAATTCTAAGAAAAAATATAAAAAATTTAGACGGATTTGATACTAATTTTAGCATTTATTCTGATAGTGATAAAGATAAAGCATTAAAAACCATTTGTGAAAAGTTAAATTTAAATGTTGAAGACTATAAGACAAATGCATCTAGTCATATTTCGAATGCAAAAAATGAGAACTTGGGACCATGGGAATATCAATGCCTTAATCAAACGACTAACGATATTGATAAATATGTAAAAATTTATTCGGCATATCAAGCATATCTAAAAAAGAACAATGCTCTTGATTTTGACGACTTGCTAATCAAGACATTTGAGTTGTTTAAGACATGCCCTGATATACTAAATTATTATCAGAATAAATTTTTGTATATTCATGTTGACGAATTTCAAGACACAAACACTATACAATATCAAATAGTAAAAATGCTTGCCATGAAAAACAAAAATATTTTTGTTGTAGGGGATGAAGACCAATGTATATATGGTTGGCGTGGTGCTAATATTAATAATATTCTTAGTTTCAAAAAAGATTTTCCTGATTGCAAAATTTTTAAGTTAGAGCAAAATTATCGTAGCACAAAACAAATTTTGACAACTGCTAATAACTTAATCAAAAACAACGTTTCAAGATTAGAGAAAGTCCTTTGGACTGCCAACAGTGAAGGTGTTAAAGTCGAAGAACGTTTACTTAATAACGAAACAGAAGAAGCAGAATATGTTGCTAGCACAATATATTCACTTGTTAATAATAATGGCTACAAATTCTCAGATTTTGCCGTTTTATTGCGTCTTAATGCACTTACACGACCTTTTGAAGAAAGATTTTTGAGTTATAATATGCCTTATGTGGTATTTGGTGGATTTAAGTTTTTTGAACGACAAGAGATTAAAGACATAATTGCATATCTTCGCGTTTTTGTTAATCCGCAGGATTCGGCATCCTTATTTAGAATAATAAATGTGCCAAAACGTGGAATTGGAGAGAGTACAATCAATCAGCTGGTTGAATTAACAGAAGTTCATAATGTATCTCCACTTAATTTAATATTTAATTGTGATGAATATATGTTAAGTGATAGTTTTATAAATAAGATTAAACCTCTTAGTACTATGCTTACCGAACTTCAACGATTGTACAAAGAACTTCCTCCTGTCGAGTTTGTTAAATCACTCATAAATAAAACAAATATACGCTCTTCTTATGATAATGGTACAGATGAAGGCTTAAACAAACTACTTAATATCGATTCTTTTATATCGTCAGTTGAGGAGTACTTTGAAGCTAATCCCAATTCAAATCTTGTTGAATATTTGGAGAGCATCACACTTATTAGTGATATTGATAATTATGACGATAAAAACAATGTTATATCGTTAGCTACTGTTCACTCCGCTAAGGGATTAGAATTTAAAGTTGTATTTATTGTAGGTTTGGAAGAAAAAAATTTTCCTATAATTAGATATAATGATTCTTCTGATATGGAAGAAGAGCGTCGTCTTATGTACGTTGCAATTACGCGTGCAAAAGAGAGGCTATATATGACACGCGTTAGGTCACGTTTTGTTTATGGTAAACGTGATTATTGTGTCGATTCAAGATTTTTGAAAGAATGCGGTATTGTTAAAGAAAAATCATCTCCTATATTATCAAATAATTCACAAACGTCCCAGGCATTTCCAACTTATGGATTCAAAGCAAGTTTTAATCTCAATAAAGAAGTTAAAAATAAATCTATCAATTATACAGTTGGAGATAAAGTTGAACATACTAAGTATGGTATTGGGGTTGTTAAGTCGGTTGATAGTGCAAGTAGATGTATTGTAGTTGATTTTGAAGGTTTTGGTAACAAAACATTGTTTATAGATTATGCTCCAATAAAATTAGTCCAAGAGGAGTAAGTATGGATAGACAAAAAGAACTTGTAGAATTATTGAATAAATACATTTATCATTATTATGTGCTTGATAATCCATTGGTGCCTGATGTTGTTTTTGATAAACTATATGATGAATTATTAGATATCGAAAAGAAGACTGGTGTTGTGTTGCCCGATTCACCAACAAATAGAGTAGGGGCAAAGGTAAGTAGCGGTTTCAAAAAGGTCAATCACGTTACAAGACTATATAGTTTGGACAAGTGTCATTCTTACGAAGAATTAAGCGAATGGGCAAACAATATTAATAGTATAGGCAAGACCGAGTATTGTTTGGAATACAAATTTGATGGATTAACCATAGTTTTGACATACAATAATGGTTACTTGATAACGGCAGCAACTAGGGGTGATGGATTTGTTGGTGAAGATGTAACCGAGCAAGTCAAAACTATTAAAAGTGTACCATTAAGCATACCATATAAAGGGCATCTAGTAGTCCAAGGCGAAGGTATGATGCTTAATTCAAATCTCAAAAAATATAATCAAAAAGCCACCGAAAAACTCAAAAACGCTAGAAACGCGGCGGCGGGAGCGATAAGAAACTTAGACCCAAAAGTTACCGCCTCACGCAATTTGGATGTTTTTTGTTATGATGTTGTAATAGCAGACGAACAATTTGATACACAAATACAAATAAGAGAATTTTTAATCAAAAATGGATTTTTAGTTAGTGACTTTTTTCATGTTGCAGATAAGATTGAAGATTTGTATGGGTATATTGACGAGGTTGATATTGAAAAATCCAAATTAGATATTTTGATTGATGGAGTAGTTATAAAAATTAATAATATCCCATTAAGAGAAGAAGTTGGGTACACAATTAAATTTCCTAAATGGGGTATGGCATATAAATTTGAAGCACAAGAGACTGCAAGTGTGTTAAAGGATGTTTTGTGGCAAGTTGGACGTACAGGCAAAGTTACTCCAATAGCAATAATTGAACCAGTAGAACTTGCAGGGGCAACAATAACTCGTGCAACCCTTAACAACTATGATGATTTAACTAAGAAAAAGGTGAGCATTAATAGTTCTGTATTTGTAAGGCGAAGTAATGAAGTTATTCCAGAGATTTTGGGACTTGCACAAGAATATGAGAATTCTCGCCCCATAATCAAACCTACAATTTGTCCAAGTTGTTCAACTCCATTAATTCAAATTGGACCTAATTTGTATTGTCCTAACAAAGAAACATGCCAAGACCAAATCATATATCGATTAAGTTATTTTGCTAGCAGAAATTGTATGAATATTGAAGGGCTTAATGATAAAACAATCGAACAATTGGTTAAGATTCTTGATATTCATCATGCATACCAGATATATGACCTTACAAAAGAAGATTTACTTAAAATAGACGGATACAAAGATAAAAAAATAAATAATTTATTATCTGCTATTGAAAAGTCCAAAAAATGTAAATTATCTAATTTCATTGCGGCATTATCTATCCCAGAAGTTGGCAAAAAAGCTTCAATAGATATTTCCAAAACTTTTAAGACATTAAATAATCTTAAAAGTGCAACTTATGAACAACTTGTTCAAATCCGTGACATTGGTGAAATTACCGCTAAATATATATATGATTACTTCCGAGACAAAAGAAATATTGAGTTAATAGACAATTTATTGAAAAGAGGTATAACAATTGAGGAGTTTGCCACAACTGATAATTCGTATTTTAGTGGTAAAAAGATTGTTTTAACTGGTGGACTTAAAAGTTTTTCTCGAGATGAATTAACGAATAAATTAATATCTCTTGGAGCAGAAGTTGTATCGAGTGTATCCAAAAACACTTCACTTGT
>CALVZT010000002.1 GCA_944372595.1 uncultured Clostridia bacterium | reverse complement strand
AATACTATGTTTTTTGTTATAAAATGTCGATATATTGTATATTTGAGGCCAATAATAGCCATATATGCTTTTTTATTTATATTGATTGACAACTTGGTAAATAATAGGTAAAATGTATTTGTAGATAAATGCATATTTTTTATGTTTATTATATACCATTACCTTACAGTAGGTAAGTGAACAATCAAAAATTAATAAAAAGAGGGAAAAACAATGACAGCATTATGGATTAGTATTGCTGCTGTTTTAGGTATTGCTTTGGGTTTTGTTGTTGCAATTATCATTGCCAATCAAAAAGCTAGTAAATCAAAAAACAGCGCAACAAAAATAATAGAAAATGCGTATGCAGAAGCTAAAACTGCCAAAAAAGAAGCTTTGCTTGAAGCCAAAGAAGAAATTCACCAATTAAAAGAAAAAGCAGATGCAGAAATTTCTGAAAGAAGAAATGAAATTATGAAGGCCGAAAATCGCATATTGCAAAGAGAAGAAAATATTACAAAAAAAGAAGAGACTATTGATAAAAAGGTTGAATCATTAGAAGAAGAACAAAAAAATTTACAAGAGAAGATAATACAATTAAATAAAGAAAAAGAAGAAACAATACAATTAAATAATAATATCGCCAAAGAGCTAGAAAAAGTTGCTGGTATGACTAAGGAAGATGCAAAAAAGTTGCTTATTGCTAAGTTTGAAGACGAAGCAAAAAGAGATGCTGCAATTATTATTAGAGACATTGAACAAAAAGCAAAAGACGAAGCAGATAAAAAGTCAAAAGAAATAATAACATTAGCAGTTCAAAAGTATGCAGCAGAACAAACATCAGAAGTTACTGTAACCGTTGTTCCACTACCAAATGACGATATGAAAGGAAGAATAATTGGACGTGAAGGTAGAAACATAAGAGCAATAGAAAATGCCACAGGAGTTGATTTAATTATTGATGATACTCCAGAAGCTGTTGTATTATCAAGTTTTGATCCTGTTCGTCGTGAAGTGGCAAGAATGGCACTTGAAAAATTAATTATGGACGGACGTATTCATCCAGGCAGAATAGAAGATATAGTCGATAAAGCACAAAAGGACGTAGATGCAAGTATAAAAGAAGCAGGAGAAAATGCTATCTTTGATGCAAATATTATAGGAATACATCCAGAACTAGTTAAAATTTTAGGAAGGCTTAAATACCGTACTAGTTATGGACAAAATGTATTAAAACATAGCCTTGAAGTATGCCATATAGCAGGTATGTTGGCGGCGGAGATTGGTGCCGATGTAAAAATAGCAAAAAGAGGCGGATTATTGCATGATATTGGTAAAGCACTTGACCACGAAACAGAAGGCACACATATTAAAATTGGTGTAGATTTAGCAAAAAAATACAAAGAAAATTCCGCAGTAATTCATTGTATCGAAGCCCATCATGGCGATGTCGAATTTAAATCAATTGAAGCTGTATTAGTACAAGCAGCTGATGCAATTTCAAGCAGTAGGCCAGGAGCAAGAAGAGAATCGCTTGAAAATTATATAAAGAGGTTACAACAACTTGAAGAAATTGCAAATGCTTTCAAAGGTGTTGAAAAATCTTATGCTATTCAAGCGGGTAGAGAAATTCGCATACTTGTTAAACCAGAAGAAGTTGATGATGCAAAACTCGTATTCTTAGCTAAAGATATTGCAAAAAAAATTGAAGAAGAAATGGATTATCCAGGTCAAATCAAGGTTAACGTAATTAGGGAATCTAGAAGCACCGAGTATGCCAAATAAGATTATAAAAATAACCATTTTGTGTGGTTATTTTTTTTCTTATTTAATATATTATAATATGGAGTATTTTATTGCAGATAGTCATAATGACTTTTTAACAGTTCTTAATAACATTAGCATAAAAAAATATTTAAAAGATAATAAATCAATTTTTATATCTTCTGCAATTTTTACTTCAGAGATGGATAATCCTTTACAAAAAATTAAACAAGCAAAATCTGTTTTAAAATTTTACAAAAATACTATATTATCAATAGAAGACAGTTGGTTTGTAAATAAGGCGAACATTCACGAACTGCTTAGCCAAAATCCATTTTCTTGTACACTTACATGGAATTATAGAAATAAGTTATGTGGGGGCAGTAATGACGTCAGCGGACTAACTAAGTGGGGCAAAGAATATGTTAAAATACTTTATCAAAACAATGTAATAATAGATAATGCACATTTGAGCCATAAAGGTATGAATGATGTATTTAACTTGATTGATCAGCCGATATATAATTCTCATGCAAATATATATTCTCTATGTAATCATAGTAGAAATTTATTTGATCATGAATTAAAAAATATTTATTTGACTAATGGTTTTTTAGGCCTTAACTTAGTAAATTATTTTTTATCAAAAAATCATGCAACAATCTATGATTTAGTTAATCACATTGATTACTTTGTACAAAAATATAGTATTAATAATATAGGATTTGGGACAGATTTTTATGGAAGCAAAAATTTAATTTTAGACAATTATAAAGATTTTTTTGTCATAGTTGACTTATTAAAGTCAAGAGGATATACTAAAAATGATATAGAAAAAATTTTTTGTAAAAATTATTTATGCTTTTTGCAAAGGTGTGGGAAAAAATATGAAAAAAACAATTCTTAAAGCTATAATAATTATATCAGTAATTACTCTTATTGCCGTTGGTGCATATTTTTTGCTTGTAGCACTTGGACTTGATAATTTTGAAACATTAAAAGCAGTTGCTAATGACGGTTGGTGGGGAATTATTATATTTTTTTTCTTACAAATTTTTCAAGTTGTATTTATTCCAGTGGGAACATTGTTTTTTACTGGGCCACTTGTAATACTTTTTGGTGGGACTAAAGCTTTTTTAATCAGTTGGACTGGTATTGTAGTTGGATCAATTATACTTTTTTTAATAGCAAAATATTCAGGCAATAAAATTTTGAAATGGATAGTTGGGGAAAAAAATGCTATAAGATATGCAGAAATTGTATCACGCGGTAAATTTTTATTGCCGATCATTTTAATGATTCCAATATTTCCCGACGATGTAATATGTGCTGCTGCTGGTGTTGCTAGAATGAATACATTATATTTTTGTATGGTTATTATAATAACTCGCGCAATTGATAATGCGTGTACATGTTTTATTGGTGCCGAATTAATTAAATCAACCACTGGTATTATTGTTCTTTGTATATTTGTATTGATAATGATAGTACTTTCATATTTTTTAGCTAAATATCAGATACAAATAGAAAATTGGATAGTAGATAAATTAACTACTAAAAAGAAGTTAGAAGTATATTATTCAAATGATACAAAAATTATAATCGAAAAAGAAAAGAAAATTTATATAGTTGTTAAATATGTCAAAGAGGATAATATTTATGTCAAAAAATATTCAAGTGAAAAATTTACTTCTATTCAGGATGCGAGGAAAAAAGCCGATGAATTAATTTCAATAGAAAAAAAATGTAATTCCTCAGCATGTGTTGATGATAATTTAATAAAAAAGGTGAGTCAATAAATGCTCACCTTTAATTTATTTTTTCTATTTCTTTTCTTGCAATTTCATCGCATCTATTATTATTTATATTATCAGAATGTCCTTTAACTTTATGCCAATTTACATTGTGATAGCCACATAATGCAATAAGTTCTAACCATAATTGTTTATTTGCAACTTCTTTTTTATTTGAATTTTTCCAATTGTTTTTAATCCAATTAGGTATCCAACCTAAAATGAAAGCATTGCAAACATATGCCGAATCAGTATATATATCAACCGTACACTTTTGCTTTAAAGCTTTTAATCCTTCTATTGTCGCTATTAATTCCATTTTGTTATTAGTTGTATCTTTTTCACCACCTGAAATTATTTTCTCTTTACCATTAGCCATTAAAATAGCACAATATCCACCTTTACCGGGATTACCAGAACAGGCACCATCAGTATAAATAGTAACGTTTGGCATAAAATTTTCCTTTACATTTTATAGTACTATTATTATAATATACAAAAATCAAATTAACAAAACATTTTTATGTTTTTTATTGACTTGTTTAAAGTTTTTTTATATAATAAAAAAGCGTTCGAAGGGGTGTAGTTCATCGGTAGAATAAGAGTCTCCAAAACTCCTGAGGAGGGTTCGATTCCTTCCACCCCTGCCAAAAAATAAAAGACTCAATTATGAGTCTTTTTTTTAATTTATATCACGATTTTTAAATACTCCATATATAATTAAATTCATAATTATAATAAAGCCTGCCATTATGATAGACGAGTAGAGTATTGATGTATCACTAAACACAGGAGATACAAAAAGGTTACTAATTATGTTAGAAGAATTGTGCTGTACAATATATGAACCACCAAAATATTTATATAAATCAAAGTTAACAAAAGGTATGTACTTCAACCAATTTTGTCCACCAGCTAAGAATGTAGCGAGCATAGTCATTATATATATTAATACTGAAATGATTACAGCACCTGCATGTGATCTAAATAGTGTGGATATAGCAAAAGCTATGAGAACAAATAGGAATACTTTTAACCATAATGTTATTAAATAAATGATAAATAATAGAGCAGGACTTATAACAAATGCATTTGTTCCATTAAATACGGCTAGTACTGGTAAAACTTCACCAGAGAACATTATCATACCAATTATCATAGAAATCAAGGCGCTTAATAGTATAAAAATAGTTACAAAGAACATTGTTGTAAACAACTTACCAAATGCAATTTTATTTCGAGAATACGGTCTAATAGCCAACATTTTTAGAGTTCCATTAGTTTGTTCGGAAGCAATCATTCCAGCTGCTAAGACAACTCCATATACAATTAATACAATACTAAATAGTTCCAAAACAAAATACATATAATCGTAATAATTTGTATCTGCTGTTGATTCTGTGTTAAATGCAAATGGAGTAGCATACATATCGATTGTTGTATTTTTCTCAAATAACAATTTGTTTTTGGCATATATTTCTTGATGTTCATATCTTATAAAGTCTTCAAAGCCAATATATTGAGAAATTTCACTGTCTGAGTAGTTTTTTGTAACATCAAGTAATAATCCTTCTCTTAATAACGAAGCAATGTTAACTGACTTATAATAATATTTTCGAGCATAACTTTCTACATCTTTAATTCTTTTTGATAAATTATATTCATCAACAGGAATGGAATTTACATATTGAAGTAATTCACTTTCTATTTGCAATAAGACACCGTCATTAGTATTTGTAGCCGTTTGAAAATAATCAGTAATTAAGTTTTCCAAATTGGTTTTTGAATATGACGATAATTTTATTTTACCAACAGAATTTTTTATTTTAGTAATAAATTCTTTGCTATTTATATAAGAAATAGCATTTTCATGAGAATCTATACTTTTATTATCAGTTGCCTCTAAGGTTTTAATGAAATCACTGATGTAAGTTACCAAATCTTCATAATTATCTTGGGTAATTAAAATAGCAGGAACAGAAACATTGTCTATATATTCACTAAGTTTTGTTTTTAAATCATTCAATTTAGTAATCAATGTTCTTGAATTATTATAAACATAAGATATGTCATCACGTAGAGAAGACTCTGTATAAGAATTTATGTAGGATTTATAACTCGATATAATACCATAATAATCAGCAGTTTCGTTATAAACTATATAATTAATTTCTTTTAATGGATTTTCGCCAGTCGGCAAATTTAGAAAGTAATCTATATTATTTTTTTCTTGATCAATTTGGGATAATAATTCACTTTTTTGAGTATTAAAAGAATTTAATTTTTCTGTTACGTTATTACCTGACAACGTAAATAATAAATCAGTTCGTTCATTTGGATTATACAAAACAGGAGCTATTGCAAGAATTAACACCAAAAAACCTGTCATGATAAATATGCCAGGACGTAAAAATATTTTAAATAATTCACCTTTTACAATTCTAAAAGTTTTCATTTATCTCCTTGTTATTGAATACTGGTAGTAAGTAATTTTGTATTCAATGTCTCTAAAAATATTTCTTCTAATGACTTCGAAACAGAAGATATAGAATATATTGATAGATTGTTACTAACTAAAAATTGCGTTATTTCTGGTATTTTTTCACTAGGTAGAGAGAATGAAACAATATTGCCTTTAACCTCAATCTTTTTAGGTTGAAATTTTTCATAAATTAATTTAGCGGCAAAATTAGGAAAATTAACAACTGCTTCAATTTTTTGATAACTTTCTAATTTTTTTAACTGGTCGATTGCTTTTACTTTTACAATTTTACCATTATTGATGATACCAACAGTATCACACATTAATTCCATTTCGGCAAGAATATGGCTTGATATCAATATTGCTATATTTTTTTTGTGGGCGATATTTTTAAGAAACAACCTCATCTCCAATATACCATTAGGGTCAAGACCATTGGTTGGTTCGTCCAAAATTAACAATTTAGGGTCATGTAACAATGCTTGGGCAATACCTAATCTTTGTTTCATTCCTAAAGAATAAGTTTTGACCTTATCTTTGATACGATTCTGCATACCAACAAGTTGAACGACTTCTTTTATTTTGTCTTTTGTAATACCTTTGTATAGGCTAGCATAATATTTGAGATTATCAATTCCACGAAAATTTTTGTACATTTCGGGATTTTCTATAATTCCACCTACGTTTATAATTGCTTTTTCAAATTCCTTATTGATATTATGACCGCAAATTGTTATTTTGCCATAAGTTGGCTTTGCTAATCCAGTTATACATTTAATAGTAGTCGTTTTGCCAGATCCATTTGGCCCCAAAAAACCAAAAATCTCGCCCTCGTATATTTCAAATGAAATATTATCAACGGCGGCACGCTGTCCATATAATTTTGTTAAATTTGTTACCCTTAGAACAGTATTACTCATCAAAACTCCTAATCTTAGTAATTATAACATATAAACAACGTTATGTAAATATATTAATTTCTAAACTTACGCGATTTTGTAAGAATAAAGTAAAAAATTGTTTCACCCAAAAATAAAATTGTTAATAAAGAAGGTAATAGCCAATAAGTTATAAAATCAAGTTGATTTAAAGAGTTCATACCAGCGAATATATTAATTGATAATATAATTAATATACTGCCAAGAATTGCAAGTAAACTATTAATTATTCCTAATCTTAAATTATAATGAGACTCAATCTTTTTATCAGGATTAGCTAAATAAATAATTGTATATACGACAGGATATATTGCAAGTAGGGAAGTCGCTATCACATAAAAGTTAAGATGAGAATGAGGCATATTAGTTGTGTTTACAAGAATTGTGTAAGTTAACCATATTATCAAAAGTGATATTCCATAACAAATCCAACTATTAATAAACTTTATCTTGTTATAACAAATAAATTGCCCATTATACTTATTTTTTTCATTAAATTTACTATAATAATTTATTTTTATTCCTTCAGAATTTAATGTCTTATTTAAATCGATTTGATTATCAGTTAATTCATCATCATTTGATATATTATTTTCTTCGTTCTTTAATGAATATAAATTTTCTAATACATCCTTATAATCTTTCGGAGCGGCTTTTATTCTTTTGTTTATGATGTAATCGCTTTTTTTGTTACTTACATTATATTTATTAAGAGCGGGTTCCTCTGGCTTTTCAATATTTTCATCACCACTTGGACGTAAATAAACATTATTTTCAACAGCTGGTTGGTTGGCACTAACATCATCAAACTCAGTGATATATTTGCCTGATTCTTCTTCGTTATAATCTTTTTCAACAGAATCTTCATCTATTTGTTGTTTAGACATATTATTATCAGTTTTTTTATTCCATCCGCCAAATAAACTTTCAAAATTAATATCAAGAGTTGGTAAATCATCACCATAATTTTTGTTGTTTTGTTGTGTCTTTTCAATTTGTTCAACAAGATTAAGTGAATCTTCTTCTAATTCCTCTTTTTCAACATCTTCACTATCTGAGGATATTATTGGAGTAGGGGACTTTGATACGGTGGGAATGGTTTTTTGTATAGGTTGTATTGAAGAATTATGATTGTCAAATTGTTCAAATTTATTAACGTAAAGTTTTGGTTCGTCATAATTAGTTTTTGTATTATTTCTTAATATGCTTTGTTGTTCATTAAATAAATCATATTGCACGTAAGAAATATCACTTTCTTCAATTTGAGGAATTTTGTATGTATCAATGTTAAACAAATTTTCTTGTTTTGCAACAACGTAAGTAGGCTCCTGTTGAGATGGAGTAGTAGTACTTGTGATGTCATTATTATTCTTTTCTTCTAATGCTTGTTCATTATTTTTTATTGTGATTTGTGAATTTTCTTCATGATTAATTTCTTCATCATCAAGTTGAAAGTTATCTTCAAGATTTTTGTTTTTATAACTTTTGCCCTTATCTGTTAATTTGTAATAATGTCTTCTTCCGCCAATTTCACTATCTTGCCAATACGACGTAATTAAACCTTGCTCTTCCATTCTTCTTAAACTGCTATATAGACTTGGCTGTTTTAACTTTATAGCACCTTTGGTAGAACTTTCAATTTCTTTTATAATCTCATACCCATATTTGTCGCCTGAGAGTAGGGCATTTAATAAAAGATTATTTATACTGCCTCTATACGCCTTGTAATTTGACATTTTTACCTCGATTTTTATTCGAAAATTACAAAAAAACAATATTTTATTATATATAATATATATAATAACAAAAAAATTGTCAAATGTTTACTTCTATTAATAAACAAAGTATCAAAAATGTGATATAATCCCAATATGATTAATCAAGCCAATATAATTAGGGATAATAGAAAAAATGTCAAAATAACTATCTCGACGAAAGGGGAGTTATTTGTTTTTGCTCCCAAAAGATTAAGTATAGAAAAACTAAAAGAAATTGTTGAACAAAAACAAGAATGGATACAAAGAAAAATTGCTTACACAAAGAGCGAATTAGAAAAAAACAAATATATTATAACTAACCAAGATTTTTTATTATATGGCAAAGGATATAAAATAGAATACTACAATAATAAAAAAATAACGGTCGAAGATGACAAAATTTTATTTCCAATTGACAAAAAAGATAACCTAATCGAATCATTAAAAAAATGGTACAAAAAGTTAGCAAACCAAATTCTTATTCCTAGGCTAAATCAATTAGCCACAAAATTAAATTTAAAATATTCTATAGCCAAAATTGTCGATGTTAAGGCAAAATGGGGGAGTTGTGACAGCAAGCAAAACATAAAACTTAACTATAAATTAATTATGCTACCCCATCAACTTATAGATTTTGTGCTAATACACGAACTAATACATTTAATTGAATTAAATCATTCCAAACAATATTTTTTATTATTAAGCAAAGCCTTACCAGATTGGAAACAGAGAAGAGCACAAATAAAAAAATATGCTTTTTTATTAGGTTTATATAAGTAGAAATTTAAAAAGAGTAGTGAAAATTAAAATAAATAACTATTCGCAAAACACAACTTTTGCGAATAGTTATATGTATTTTCGCTTGAATTTATGCAGTACTATGCAAATTATCAAAATTATCAAAATTATCAAAAATTTTTAAAAAATAACAGAAAATAAATTATAAAAAAATTAGTTTTAAGATTTTAATTAAATGCTAATTTTTTAATTTTATCTATAAAACTAATTACTCTTACAGGATTAATAATACTAAATATAAATGTGTCTATCGATGATTTATCATCAAAATTAGTTAATGTATTATATGGAACATTATTTAAATAATTAATGGATTTTGCTAATACAACAAAAATATCAGAACCTTCAAGCAACTCATTTGGAATATTATAACATAAGAGTTCTATTGCATATTTATTAAGTAAATTAGGACTCATTTGACGATTTAAGATTAATGATTTTCTTAAACTTTTAAATATTCTAATTATTTTAAATAAATTATCTTTTGTTATTAAATTTTTTTCTTCTAGTTTTTCAGTATATTCAAATAAATTAATTTCTTGTGTTGTATAAGCAATTGGATTCCAAATTTTAAAAATAAATTCTTCATCATTTTTATCAAAAGTTGATAATCGGATTAAAAAGTTAAACCCAAGTTCTTGTAAAGCAAATATCTTAATGCCATCTTTTGTAACAATTAATCTAGTGGTAGGTGAAAAATAATTAATTAATTCTTTAAATAGCTCCATTGTTATTTCTTGAGAGGTATTGTTTGTTTTTATGGCAATTAATTCTTTATTTTTTCTACTATTTTTGCGTTTTATTTGTTTATTTGCGTCTTTTAATGCATTATTGGCTAGTTCAAGTTGAGGGTCATTAATTGCTAGCATTACATCAATTTCTGTACCAATCTCATCAATAAAGGTGTTAGTGGTCGACTCCCCTATCGGAAAAATTTTTGTTTTCTCTGGTGATAGATACTTTAATCGCTGATTCAAATCATCAAGAGCGGATGAAAGAATGTCTATAAAATCAGCATAAGCCTTTTTTATAGCCTTTGTGTCTGGTTCTTTCGCTAAATTTAATAATAATTTTTTTTCCATTACTTTGCCTTTATTATTGTTTTACCACCCATATATGGTTGAAGAACTTTTGGTATATTAACACTACCATCAGCGTTTAAGTTGTTTTCCAAAAAGGCAATTAAAGCGCGTACCGAAGCCAAAACTGTATTGTTTAATGTATGTAAATAATAGTTATTGCCATCAGCACCTTTTGCTCTTATACCTAATCTTCTTGCCTGTGCGTCGCCCAATGTTGAACAAGAACCAACTTCAAAATATTTCTTTTGACGAGGACTCCATGCTTCGACATCACAACTTTTAACTTTGAGATCTGCTAAATCTCCACTGCAACATTCCAACGTTCTTACTGGTATATTTAAATTTCTAAAAATTTCTACCGTGTACGACCACATTTTGTTGTACCAATCCATGCTATCTTCTGGCTTACAAATAACAATCATTTCTTGTTTTTCAAATTGGTGAACACGATAAATACCTCTTTCTTCTATGCCATGAGCACCAACTTCTTTTCTAAAACATGGACTATAAGAAGTCATAGTAATTGGTAATTGAGATTCTTTAATTATCTGATCTTTGAATTTTCCAATCATACTATGTTCGCTTGTGCCGATCAAATATAGATCTTCGCCTTCTATTTTATACATCATTGCTTCCATTTCAGCAAAACTCATAACACCATTTACTACGTCACTTCTTATCATAAATGGAGGTATGCAATATGTAAATCCTTTATCTATCATGTAATCACGCGAATAACTAATCATAGCACTTACAAGTCTTGCTGCATCACCCATCAAATAGTAAAAGCCATTACCACTTGTTCTACCAGCACTTTCTTTGTCTAGTCCACCAAGTTTTTCTAATATATCAGCATGATAAGGAATTTCATAGTTTGGAACTTTGGGGTCACCAAATTTTTGATTTTCAACATTTTCGCTATCATCTTTGCCAATAGGAACACTTTTATCAATTATATTAGGAATAGACATCATAAGTTTTTTGATTCTGCTTGAAATTTCATTCTCTTCTTTTTCTATTTCAATAATGCGTTCGTTATTTTTAACAACTTGTTGTTTGATAGCATTAGCTTCATCAATTTTTTTATTTTTCATCAACAAACCAATTTCACTACTTAGTTTGTTTCTGCTAGCACGTAATTCATCACCTTCTTTTTTTAATGCCCTATTTTGCTTATCTAATTCTAATACTTCATCTACATAAGGTAATTTTTGATCTTGAAATTTTTTTCTAATATTTTCTTTTACAAGATCAGGATTTTGTCTAATTAAGTTAATATCTATCATAATTTTTGCTCCTAAAATACTAATAATATGATATTATTTTTGTGTTCATTTGTCAATTATATTAATGTCATATAGCATCATTTTTATTATTAAAAAGTATAATTAATAATTTGTTTATTTTTATAAAAGTGTTATAATATGGGTATGAAAAACAAGACATATTTTGATGAAAGAAATATTAAAAATATCGAAACATTGTATAAATATATCGACGAATTGCCGGAATTTTGTTACGAATATTTTGTTGGTATTGAGAATAGAACATCACCTTTAACAAGGGTAAATTATGCAATGGACATTAGTGTTTTTCTCGATTTTTTATCAAAACGCAGATTTCATAAAAATATTAAAGACATCACAATCGAAGATTTAAATAAAGTTAGCGCATTAGACGTTGAATCTTTTTTGTCATATTTATCATATTATCGATACCAAGGCAAAGAATATAAAAACGGAGAAAAAGGCAAATCAAGAAAACTTGCTGCAATAAGAAGTTTATTTAAATACTTTTTTAACCGAGATAAACTTGTTTGCAATGTTGCAAGCAAAGTAGAAACTCCAAAAATACATGATAAACCTATAATAAGACTTGAAGAAGATGAAGTCGAAGACTTAATCAATCAAGCCGAAAGTCCATATCTACTCACAAGAAAACAACAATTATATAACAAACATACAAATATAAGAGATGTTGCAATATTAACACTTTTACTTGGTACAGGAATACGTATAAGTGAATGTGTCGGATTAAATGTAGATGATTTTGACTTTAAAAACAATAGTTTTAAAGTAACTCGCAAAGGTGGAAATCAATCGATACTATATTTTTCTGATGAAGTTGCAACCGCCATAAATGATTATATGGAATATAGAGATTGCAATCCAAATCTTGACCCTAATGAAAAAGCATTATTTATCTCAATGCAAAATAAGCGAATGTCAGTAAGAGCAATTGAAAAATTAGTTAAAAAATATAGTACCGCCATTACCCCACTCAAAAAAATTACTCCTCACAAATTAAGAAGTACTTATGGTACAAATTTATATAGAAAAACTCAAGATATTTATGTAGTTGCAGAAGTTTTAGGCCATAAAGATGTTAATACAACCAAAAAACACTATGCTGCAATGAGCGAGCAAATCAGACGTTCGGCTGCTGATAAAGTTCAGTTAAGAAAAAGCGACAATAAATAACCGAACAAATGTTTGACAATCTTTAAATTTTGTGTTATTATCAAAGTACGATATTGATTATTTTAGGAGCAAAAATGAAGATTGACGATACATTAGATAAATTAATGAGGGTAATAAATATATATCTCAAAGAAAAAGGATATCCTCCAACGGTACGAGAGATGGCAAGTGAAATGGGAGTAACTTCAACATCAACTGTTGCATATTATCTTAATTTGTTAGAAGAACAAGGAAAAATTAAACGTACTGGCAAAAAGAATCGTGCCATAGAAGTTAATAAACCAATAAATACACAGGAAAATAAAATCACAACTATTCCATTAATAGGAACAGTTGCTGCTGGTAAACCAATATTAGCATACGAAAATTTTGAAGACCAATTTGAATTTTCTCAAAATTTGTTCAAAGGCGAAGGACTTTTTATGTTAACAATCAAAGGTGACAGTATGATAGAAGCTGGAATATTTGATGGCGATAAAGTCATTGTTAAACAACAAAATTATGCTGACAATACCGACATTGTTGTTGCTATGATTAATGGTAATGCAACAGTAAAAAGATTTTATAAAGAAGAAAATCACATTCGTTTACAACCTGAAAATTCCTCTATGGAGCCAATATATTGCTTTAACGTTGATATATTAGGCAAAGTTATAGGATTAATAAGAAAGATTTAATATCACAAAATACAAATAAAATGTGCCAAATTAATATTTGACACATTTTTTTATAATTTTTTTAAGCATTCTTTGAGTGCTATTACAATATGCTCATAAGTGAGACCGCCTTGCAAATATAATACATATGGTTCTTTTATTGGAGCATCACAACTAAGTTCAATTGAAGAACCTAGTACAAATGTTCCTGCTGCCATAATGACTTGATGATTATAACCTGGCATATCCCATGGTTCAGGAAAAACAAAACTATCTACCGGGCTGTTTTTTTGAATTTCTTGACAAAAGGCAATTAATTCATCTTTTTTCTTAAATTTAATGCTTCTAATAATATCATACATGTCAGCATTAGCTTTTGGCATTACTTCATACCCTAAATCTTCAAGCACACAACCAATAAATGCTGAACCTTTGAGAGATTGCAATACGGTATGAGGTGCTAAAAATAATCCTTGATAAAATAGTCTATATCCAAACTCATAAGAGCCAACTTCCTTTAACAAAGAAGGTGAAGTATATGAAGCAGATATTTTTTCAATTAAATTTTTATCTCCAACAATATATCCGCCCGTTGGTGCTAATCCCCCACCTGGATTTTTGATTAATGAACCAATTATAATATTCGCTCCAACCTGAGTTGGCTCAACAGTGTCAACGAATTCGCCATAACAATTATCAACAACAATTGGAGATTGAGTATTAATTTTTCTAATTTTATTGATAATATTCTCAATTGACTTGATAGATAAAGCATCTCGCCACTCATAACCTTTTGAACGCTGGATATATATAATTGCTGGATTATTTTTAACTTCATTCAAAATTTTTGTTTCATCAAAATAACCATCAATCAAATCAATTTGTTTATAACTTATCTGCCAGTCACGAAGGCTTCCTAAATCTTTATTTGTTCCAAAAATCGTATCATCTAATGTATCATAAGGTTTCCCAGAAATACTAAGCATTGTTTCGCCTGGTCGTAACAAGCCAAACAAAGCAATTTTTAATGCATGTGAACCACAAGTAATATTGGGAGATACGATTGCATCTTCCCCACCAAAAACTTCGGCAAATATCGTATTTAAAGTATCTCTACCTATATCATCATAGCCATAACCAGTAGTACCTGCAAAATTTCTTAAACCAACCCTATTATTTTTAAATGCATTCAAAACTTTTTCTTGATTAAACAAAGCGACTCTTTGTAATTTTTGAAAAGTATCTTGACATTTTTTTTCTGCTTTTGCAATTAATTCTTCAATTTGTTCACTTACCATATTCTTCAATTATCCTTTTATAACCTTCATCTGCTGTTGTAACAAAAATAGCAGTTTGAAAAGATTTGAAATATGTTATTTGTCTTTTGGCATAATTTCTAGTTAATTGTTTTAATTTTTCCACGCATTCATCTAAGGTTTTTATACCGTCAATATAAGGAAAAAGTTCTTTGTAACCAATAGCTGACATTGATTGACTATTACGGGGTACAAATTTTAAAACTTTCTTTGTTTCATCAATTAATCCGCTTTCAATCATTTTATCTACACGCATATTAATTTTTTTATACAACTCATCTCTATTGGGGTTAATAATAATAATTAAAGCATTATACTTTAATGTGTTTTGATTTTGATTGATTTTACCGCCAGACTCAATAATTTCTAATGCACGTACTACCCTTTTTGTTGCATTAGGATGAATGGTATTTGCTAGTTGTTCATCATATCCTTTTAAAATATTATGAACATATTCATTACCATATTGTTCTAGAAGTTGTTGATATTTTTGCCTGATTGTATCATTTTTATTAGTCTTAGCAAAATTATAATCATACAATAATGCTTTGATATACATTCCTGTACCGCCAACAATTATTGGTACTTTACCTTTACTTTTAATGTTATCAATATATGTGTTAGCACTCTTAACAAAATCATCTACCGTATAACTATCAGTCGGTTCAATAACATCAATATTATAATGTTTAATTCCTTGCATTTCATCGTTGGTTATTTTTGCGGTACCGATATCTAAATATTTATAAATTTGCATAGAATCAGCAGATATTATTTCACCATTAATTTGTTTAGCAACTTTAATTCCTAATTCACTTTTACCACTTGCTGTTGGTCCAGCTATAACAATTAAATCGTACATTAAACAATCCTTTTGAACCATTTTTCTAATTCTTGAATAGTTATTTTGATAACAATAGGTCGTCCATGAGGACACAATAAAGGTGTTTTTGTTGATATAATTTCATCCATTAACTTATTTATCTCATTATCAGTTAATTTTTGACCACCTTTTACTGCTGCCTTACACGCTTTTGTTGCTAAAAAATTTTTTATTTGAAGAGCATCTTTTGATACAAAATCTAAATTATTAAGCACATCATCAATAAACGTTTTTACGTTGATATCTTGTAATATTAACGGAACAGAATTGAGTTTATAATCTTGCATACCAAATTCTTCGATATCAAAGCCTAACTTTTTAAATTCTGATATGTTATCATTAATAAATTGCTTTTCATTATAATTTACTTTAAATATATATGGTACTAACAAATCTTGGATTACTGGCGTACCAGTATTATAATTTTCGGTATATGATTGATAAAGTAATCTTTCATGTGCCGCATGTTGATCAATGATGTATGCATTATTTTCAAATTCAATTATATTATACGTATTAAATAATGTTCCTACATATTTATAAGATTTATCACTTTTTAAATTATCGAATATAGATGATTGATTATTAAATTCATTTTTTATATAATCTTGTTTGTCTAATTTGGTAAATATACTATCTTCCTGTTTTAAAGTGATATTTTGAGTTGGTTCTTTTGAAATTATCACAGGTTTTATTGCATTAAATATTTCACTTGGGTCGGTTATTTTATTAAAAGATTGTGTATTAAAACTTATTCCGTTTGCTACTTCGTTTAATTTTGTAGATTGATTAATATTATCAACCTTATCTTCTTCAACAACATCAACAATATTATTAGCATTTAAAAGGGCTTGTGATACTGCATTTAGTACAATTCCAAATACTTTGTTTGAATTTTCAAACTTAACGTCCATCTTATTAGGATGCACATTAACATCAATTTGATCAAATGGAATTTGTAAATGAAGAATAAATAAAGGATATTTGTTTTTTAGTAAATAGTTTTCAAAAGCGCTATAAACAGCAGTTGAAATTATATTATTATTAACATATCTGCCATTAATTACTAGTGTTTGATATGTTTTGTTTGGTTTTGCATATACAGGTTTACAAACATAACCATTTAATGATATGTCGTTATTTTTAATATTAATAGGCAATAAATTATTAGCAATTTCTTTACCATATATTACATATATAGCATCAAGAAGAGTTTTGCCAATCGTTTGATAAATAATTTTATCATTAACAATATACTTAAAATTAACAGATGGATTGGCTAAAATAAATCTACTCATAAGATTAGTTATTTGGGCCTCTTCTGTTTTTTCACTTCTCAAAAA
Organism: uncultured Clostridia bacterium; assembly: GCA_944372595.1. Lineage (GTDB taxonomy): Bacteria > Bacillota > Clostridia > Christensenellales > UBA1242 > CALVZT01. Next base: position 11,535 of record CALVZT010000002.1, on the reverse strand, counting down.
TTTTGCTCTTGCTGGAACGTTGTAAAATAAATTTTTTACAGTTATAGTAGTTCCAGTTGGGCAACCAAAAGGTTCTGGGTTTGATATCTCTCCCCCATTCATATTTATTTGGCCACCCATTTCACTTTCTTTATACTTTGATTTAACATTGACCATACTTACACTACCAATACTAGCCAATGCTTCCCCTCTAAAACCAAGCGTACATATTTTGTCCAAATCTTCGACAGAACTAATTTTACTCGTTGCATGAGGCATAAAAACTTTCTTTAACTCCGAATATTCTATACCATCTCCATTGTCAGAAATAATTATTTGTTTAATGCCACCATTTTTAATTTCGACACAAATACTGGTTGCATTAGCGTCTAAACTATTTTCAACACATTCTTTAACAATAGAACTTGGTCTCTCCACCACCTCTCCTGCGGCAATTCGATTGTATATAGTTTTGTCTAATAGATTAATTTTTGCCATTAATTACAACTCCTTTTTGGCTTTTTGTATTAAATCAGATAATATTTCAAAAGCTACTAACGGACTCAACGTTTCAATATTTAATTCTTTTAATATATTAATAATTTCTATATTATTATTGGAAGCAACTGGCTTGTTTTCTACTACATCATTTGTCAAATTAATACCAGTTTTTTCAATATCGGACAATATAACTTTTGCCCTTTTTATAATTTCATCATAAATACCTGCAAGAGAAGCAACTTCAATACCAAAACTTTTATTTGCTCCTCCACGAACAATTTTTCGTAAAAATATTATACTGTTATTAAATTCCTTTACCGATATTCTATAATTTTTAACTCCATCTAACTTACCTTCAAGTTGAGTAAGTTCATGATAATGAGTTGCAAACAAAGTTTTTGCTTTAATATTATTGACAATATATTCTATTACTGCCCAAGCAATACTTAATCCGTCGTAAGTTGATGTACCTCTGCCAACTTCGTCTAAAATTAACAGACTTTTATTTGTTGCATTATTAATAATGTTTGACACCTCAACCATCTCGACCATAAACGTACTTTGGCCATATGCTAAATCATCACTAGCCCCGATTCTTGTAAATATTCTATCACAAATGCATATTTCAGCCGACTTGGCCGGCACAAAACTGCCAATATGAGCAAGCAAAGTAATAAGTGCAACTTGCCTCATATATGTACTCTTACCAGCCATATTAGGTCCAGTAATAATCATTGTGTTATTGCTTTCAGTCAAATTTGTATCATTAGGAACAAAATTTTCTCTACCGGTTACTACTTCAACAACAGGATGTCTACCATCAACAATATTAATCGAGGTTATTTCATTGTTAATTAACGGACGAGAATAGTTATTCTTAATTGCGCAAGTTGCTAATGATGAATAACAATCTATCGTGGCAATATCATTAGCGGTACTTTGTAAAGTACTAACAATAGATAATAAATATTCTTTTATTTTGTTGTACAAATCGCTTTCTAATTTTTGTGCTAATTCTTCCGAATTTAAGATTTTGTCTTCAATCTCTTTAAGTTCTGGTGTTATAAAACGTTCATGGTTAGCAATAGTTTGTTTTCTTTGATATCTAAATGGAACAAGATTTTCTTGTGATTTATTTACTTCAATATAATATCCAAAAACTCTTGTATAACCAATTTTTAAATTTTTGATGCCTGTCTCTTCTTTTTCTTTTGCTTCAAGATTAGCAAGCCAAATTTTTGCCGAATTTGATGTATCTCTTAATTCGTCAAGTTCTTTGTTAAATCCATTTTTAATATATCCGCCTGCACTTAATAATGCTGGACAATCTGGTGCTATTGCATTGTCTAAAAATTTTGATAGTGCTTTACAATCCTCACTATTTAATAATAAATTATTTAAATGTGCATTATTTATCAAATTAAGAGTCTTTTTTAATTCTGGAACAAAATTTAAAGACTCTTTCAAACTAATTAAATCTTTTGGCATTACATTGCCATAAGAAATTTTACCAGCTATTCTTTGAATGTCTCTAATATTGCTCAACGCACTTATGATATCATCTAAATATTGTGGATGATTAAATAATTCTTCAACACAATCAAGACGAGTATTTATAGCATTCGAATTCTGTAAAGGCTGTAACAACCAATTATATAATTGTCTTGCTCCCATACTTGTCTTTGTGTAATCTAAAACCCAAAGCAAAGAACCCTTTTTTTTCTGTTCTCTGTTGGTTTGTACAAGTTCAAGATTTTTTATAGAAATATTATCAAGATACATATAATCATTATCTTTGATAAGTGTAATCTTATTGATATGACTAAGACTTCTTTTTTGAGTCTCAATTAAATAGTTAATTAATGCCCCAGCTGCCGAAATTGCCGAAGTCTTTTGAGCATAATCATATCTTGATATTGTGCTAACATTTAATTGTTTTGTTATTGTATCAATTGCAGTAGATAAATCATATGTCCATTCGTAATATTTAGAAAATTTTGGCAACTGCCCTGCTTTATATGTAGGCAAAAACGAACTATTTTCATACATTTGTTCATTAACAATAATTTCTTTCGGTGATAAACGATTAAGGCAATCATTTGTTTTGATATATGCATTTTCTTGATATTCGCATACACAAAATTCACCAGTAGTAATATCTGCATAAGCTACGCCAATGGAATTATTATTTTGACTAATAGAAACAATATAATTATTTTTTTTGTCTTCTAATAAACTACTATCCATAATTGTTCCAGGTGTTACAACCCTTGTAACATCTCTTACAACTATTTTACCTTTTGTAGGTTCTGTTAATTGTTCGCAGATCGCCACTTTGTATCCTTCGCTTAATAATCGTGAAATATATGTCTCAGCCGCATGATAAGGTACTCCACACATTGGTGCTTTGTCTTCAACTCCACAATTTCTTCCAGTTAACGTCAAATCAAGTACCCTTGAAGCAATAATTGCATCTTCATAAAACAATTCATAAAAATCACCTAGGCGATAAAACAATAAGCAATCTTTATATTGCTCTTTTGTGTTGAGATATTGTTGCATCATTGGTGAAATAGCCATATTTAATCTCCAATTAATTTACCAAAAATTTTGTTATTAGTAATTTTTGTAATTTTTATATCGTAAAATTGATTTTCTTCCAGTTTACTATCAGCATTTACAATTATAGTTTTGCCACAATCAGATTTTGCTAAATATTGATTGTTATCTAATGTTTTTTCTATAATTACATTATGTATTGAATCTTTTAGATTAAGATTAATTTCTTTTGTTATTTGATGTTGTATTGCAAGTAATTTATTTACACGTTGTCTTTTTGTAGCAATATCAATTTGATTATCCATTTTTTCCGCTATTGTACCTTTTCTTTTTGAATACATAAAAGCAAATATACTATTATATTTGCAATACTCAACCAAAGAACAAGTTTGTATAAAATCTTCTTCAGTTTCTCCTGGAAATCCAACAATGAAATCCGAAGTCAAAACTACATCTTTTATCTTAGTTTTTATTTTATCAATCAATGCAATGTATTCTTCTCTACTATATCTTCGATTCATTGCTTTTAAAATTTTAGTTGAACCTGATTGGCAAGGTAGATGAATTACTTTGCATATTTTTGACTTTTTCGCAATCACATTAATAACTTCATCATTTAAATCCTTAGGATGTGAGGTCATAAATTTAATTTTGAAGTTGCCATCTAAATTTGAAAGTTTATCAAGTAAATTTGCAAATGTAACATTTTTATCATCAATATCATTACCATACGAATTAACATTTTGCCCTAGTAAAGTTATGTATTTATATCCATTATGTACTAATTCTTTAACCTCATTAATTATGTCGTTCATATCTCGACTACGTTCTCTTCCTCTGACATAAGGTACTATACAATAGGTACAAAAATTATTACACCCATAAGAAATGTTAACCCAAGCATTATAACCACTTGTGCGGTATTTTGGACAATTCTCATCGATATCTTTTTCATTCTCCCATATTTCAAAAACGCGTTTTTTACTTAAATTATATTTGTCTAAATATTCTTTAAATTTTGTCAAGTTATGCGTTCCAAAAACAATTTTGACAAAAGGAAATTTCTTTTGAATAATATCACTTGTTCCCTTTTCTTGTGCCATACAACCACAAACCGCTACTATTAAATTAGGATTTTTCTTATAGATAGATTTCAATGCTCCAATATGTGCATATATTTTTTGTTCAGCACTTTCTCTAATACAACAAGTATTAAAAACTATCACATCAGCTTCATTTTCTTTATCAGTCGCAGAAAAACCAGCGTTTTCTAATACACCTGCTAATTTTTCTGATTCGTGAAGATTCATTTGACAACCATAAGTTTTAATTAGATATTTAGCCATAGCAATATTATACATTTTTTTGTCAAAATTTACAAGAAAAAAATACCTACTTATAAATAATATAAATAAAATAATATATACTAAGTTGTATGAAGACGCGTACGAAAAAATTTTTTAAAATCTCAATAATTGTTACATTAATATTGAGCACCATATTTTTATTTTTGTTTACATTATTGTATTTTGGTGTTTTTAGTGGTTTATCAAGTGTAAAATTAGATGAAAATAAGTTAATAAATATAAACACTTCAATAAACATTTATGATGAAGATGGCAATATCATTCCAGGAGATTTTACTATGGATAGACCACTAGTAAAAATTGAAGAAATACCACAACACGTGATCGATGCATTTGTAAGTATAGAAGACAAGGATTTTTATAAACACAAAGGTGTTAATTACAAAAGAATTATTGGGGCCTTAATAAGCAACCTAAAAGCTGGTAAAATTCAACAAGGCGCATCAACAATAACTCAGCAATTAATTAAAAATACTCATTTAACTAATGAAAAAACTCTTTCAAGAAAAATAAATGAATTTCTTTTGGCACAAGAATTAGAAAAAAAATTGGATAAAAACGAGATTATGGAAAATTATCTCAATATTATATATTTTGGAAGTGGTACTTTTGGTATCGAGCAAGCAAGTAAAAAATATTTTGATAAATCTGCAAAAGATTTAAATCTTATAGAAGGAGCAACTCTTGCTGGAATAATAAAATCCCCTAATACATACTCACCTATTTTTAATAAAGAAAACTGTGTTCAAAGAAGAAATATAGTATTACATGAAATGTATTTAGACAAAAAAATCAACAAAGAAGAATATGAAAAAGCAATCAATACTCCGTTAGAAACCGAAAGCAATACAACTGTAACAGCACAAAACGATTATATCGCAATGGTACTAAAAGAAGCAGGAAAAATATTATCAAAAAGCGAAAAAGATTTAGTTTTATCTGGTTGTAATATTTATACTTATATGGATAGCAATCTTCAACAAGAAGCAATTAATATTGCAAAAACACCAGAATACTTGCCAACACCTCAATCTGATTTGTGTATAAGTGCCCTAGATAATAATGGTAAAGTCAAAGCATATATAGCAAAAAGCATATATGATTTTTCAAATATTAAACGTCAGCCAGGTTCTGTATTAAAACCAGTCCTCGTATATGCCCCAGCTCTTGAATATAATATTATTAGTCCAATATCACCGATATTAGACGAAAAATGTGATTTCAATGGTTACAGTCCAAAAAATTATAATAATGTTTATCATGGTTATGTTACAGCAAAGGAAGCATTATCAAATTCATATAATATACCCGCAGTGAAAATTTTAGATATTGTAGGATTACAAAAATCAAAATATGTTGCTCAAAAATTAGGAATAAAATTTGATAAGAATGATAGTGGTTATGCTCTTGCATTAGGTTCAATGAATTCAGGAGTTAATCCGATAGAAATGTTTGGTAGTTATGTTCCATTTATGAATGGAGGCAAATATACCCAGCCAACATTTATCAAAAAGATAGTTGATAAAAATGGTAATACATTATATATTGACAATAAATTAACCAGTCAGGCAATTAATGAAGATACAGCATACTTAATTACCGATATGTTAAAAGAAACAGTTAAGACTGGAACAGCCAAAAAAATGTCAAACTTAAATATTGATATAGCAAGCAAAACTGGTACAGCAGGTGCACAAGATGGCTCAAACACAGATATATGGAATATCTCATATACCCCAGATCTATTGATTGGAGTGCTTGTATGCAATACTGGTGATAAAGACAACAATTTACCTAAAACAGCAACTGGTAGCAATTACCCAACGATAATAGCTAAAAAATTGTTTGAAGGTAAAAGCAACAAAATTTTTGAAAAACCATCAACTGTAAGGACAGAAAAAATTGACTCTACTATGTTGAAATATAATAAAGTGTTGCTCGCTACTCCAAACACTCCCGAAAAATATATTCAAGAACATTATTTTAGCATCAAAAATATTCCGAATGAATATTCTACTAATTTTACAAATATAAACAACTTTAATATTGACGTTGATGCAACAAATGATAGTCCTATAATATCATTTGATGCTCAAAATCATATTGAATACGAAGTTTATCGCAAAAGCGAAGATATTATAATGTTGCTTGATACTATAAAAGGCAAAAATGGTAAAGTTGAAATTATTGACAAGACTCCACCCAAAGGTAATTTTTATGAATATTTCGTAAAAGCATATTTTGCGGAAAATAAAAACAGTACTACAAAATTAAGTAATACTGTTAAAATATTTATTTCTTAGAAATTTGTTCTTTAATTTGATTTTCTAGTTTTTGACAAAATTCTTTATTAGCACTGAGGTATGCTTTAACATTTTCTTTGCCTTGTCCTATCTTTTCATCATTATAAGAATACCATGATCCACTCTTTTGAATAATACCAAGTTCAGTAGCAAGATCAACTATACACCCCTCATTCGAAATTCCTTTGCCATATATAATATCAAATTCTGCTTGTTTGAATGGTGGCGCTAATTTGTTTTTGACTACTTTTACTCTTGTTCTATTGCCGATAAATTCGCTTCCTTCTTTGATAGTATCGACCTTTCTTACATCTAGTCTAATACTTGCGTAGAACTTCAATGCTTTTCCACCAGTAGTCGTTTCTGGTGAACCAAACATTACTCCCACTTTTTCTCTTAATTGATTTATAAATACAACACAAGTTTTACTTTTATTTATAATAGCAGTTAATTTTCTTAATGCTTGACTCATTAATCTTGCTTGAAGTCCAATAAAGCTATCACCCATCTCTCCATCAATCTCTGCTTTTGGTGTTAAAGCAGCAACTGAGTCAATAACTATTATATCAAATGCTCCGCTTCTAACTAATGTCTCACATATATCTAATGCTTGCTCACCAGTATCTGGCTGAGAAACATATAATTCCTCAGTATTAACTCCAAGTTGTCCAGCATAATACGGATCGAGTGCATGCTCAGCATCGATAAATGCAGCAGAGCCACCATTTTTTTGTGCTTCTGCAATAATATGTAACGATACAGTGGTCTTACCAGAAGATTCTGGTCCATAAATTTCAACGATTCTTCCTCTTGGCACTCCACCAATACCCAAAGCATTATCAAGTACTAAACAACCAGTAGATATAACTTCTATTTGTTGTTTTGTTTCATCTCCAAGTTTCATTATTGAACCTTTACCAAATTGTTTTTCAATTTGTAAGATTGCTTGTTCTATCATTTTTTGTTTGTCGTTCATATTTATCTCCTGTGTTATAATTATATAGTATTTTTTAATAAAAGGGAATCATTTTGTCTTATTTTTTTTATTAAATGAAAAAAGGCAGCGTTAGTAATTTTACTGATTATTTCCATTCTTTCCCCAAAAAATGTATGTTTATATACGTGTATTCCTTGTGTATTTCCTACACAAATGTTACATTTACCATAATCTTGGCTCGCTTCGTTTAAACAGCCAGTCGTAGAAACAACATAATCACAACCCGACTTCTCTAATGCTCCTACGGCCATTTGATAAGCAACTTCGCTACTATAACTACATAGCGAAATTGTTTCTTTATTAACGCCTAATATTTTGTTCTTGGCATTAGCTTTAGTAACAATATAACCTTCATACAAATATTGTTCTGCTAATGGAAATGATTGAAGAAATGTTGAAGCAACCTTCCCTCCTGTAACTTCTTCTGCGGTACAAAAATTAAGCTTATTTAATGCCAATAAATCTTTAAGCCTTTCGGCTAAAGAATAATCACTTTCTGCGTAAATATATGGAGAAAGTTTATTGTAAACACTCATTACTAAATTATCAGTATTTTCTTGTTTAACCCTTGGATTATTTTCTATTATAACTTCTCCGTCAAGTAACTTTTCATTACAAATAATATTAATTTTGTGTTTGTTTTTCCTTAATTCTTTTAAAGACGACAATAACTCTCTTTGGGTAAGCCCAAAAGTTTTAAAAACATAGGTTTTGCCTAATTTATCAGCAACTTCTAACAAATATGGTAAAACAGCTGTAACAAACATTTTTTTGAGTTGCATTTGTTCAAGAGGCATCATAATAATACGTTTATCTTCCTCTTCAATCAAACAGCCTTGCATTATACCATATTGATTTGTAATACATCTTGCTTTTGACGGAAAATATGATTCTGTAATTCCTTCTTTGGTAGGTGGAATGTTATTTGTTTTGAAAAAGTTATCTATGTTGTTTTGAGCATACTCATTTGTTACAAGTTGGTCATTAAATATATTATTTAAAGCCTTTTTTGTAATAAAACTTGCTTCCAACAAATTTTCTACTGCTAAAATAATATTTTTATTTGTTTCAAGTTGAGTTGTTATTTGTGATAATATTGTGTTATAGTCCGCTTTAATATATTGCAAAGACTCTACTTCAAAACCATTCTTGTGCAACGTGGACGTAAGCAAAGAAAGACTGTCATTTTTTTGACTGGCAATCAATTCATTATTACTTATAACAAGAATAGATATTTTCATTTATTCCTCTTTTGATTGTGTATTTGAAATTTCTTCTTTTGGAGTGGAAGCAAAAACTTTTATATTTTTTACAACATAATTAATTCCCGATATAATAGTAAGTACAGTTGCAATTCCCATTAATATATAACTTGCCCATAAGAAATAATCGCGAGTAACACCTAAGAAAGAATATTGATTATCTATTGCTATAAACATAAAGAATGCAATAGCAATTGGTTGAAAATTAGCTTTTACTTTTCCCCACATATCAGCAGCAATAACTATTTGTTTTGTCGCAGCAATTTGTCTTAATGCAGTTACAATAAATTCTCTAGCAATTATTATTATAGTCATTATAACACCCCAAGGAGCCGCCATAGTGCCGTCTGCTAATATTAAAAACAATGCACAAGACATTAAAGTTTTGTCTGCTATTGGATCTAAAAATTTTCCTAAATCTGTTACCAAGTTACGCTTTCTAGCGATTGCACCGTCCAAAAAATCAGTAAGTGCAGCAACAGTAAATATTACAAGGGCAACAGCTTTTCCATAAGGTATAAAACTTGCAAGATAGAAAAATACCATAATTGGAATTGAAATAATTCTTATTAAACTAATTTTGTTTGGTAAATTCATACTAATTCTCCTAAAATATAATTTTCGTTTGCTGTAATAATTTTTATATTAACAAATTTTCCTATAATAGAAAAATCATCACATTTAAAATATATTGGCAAGTCAACGTATGGTGAAAACATATAATTTCTTCCATAGAACATTTCGTTATTGTTATCGTAGCCATCAACTAAAATTTTTTGTTTAGTTCCAACAAGATTTCCCCATCTTTTGCCAGAGATAGTTTGTTGAAGTTTTTGTATAATTTTTAATCTATGTTTTTTTATGTAATTAGGCAATTGATGAGGTAAAATGTATGCCTTCGTTCCTGGTTCTTTAGAAAAAGCAAAAAATCCTACTAAATCAAGTTTATATTTTTCCAAAAATTGTAACAATGCCTTAAAATCTTTTCTTTTTTCCCCAGGATATCCAACCATAATGGTAGTTCTAATAATAATATTAGGTATTTCTTTTCTTAATTTTTCTATTAAATCAATAATATCCTTTTGTGTTGTATGCCTTCCCATTGAGGATAACACATTATCACTAATATGCTGAATAGGTATATCAATATATTTAGCAATTTTGTTATTCTGTTTTATTTCATTAATTAATTCTTCAGTTATTTTATCTGGATAACAATAATGTAATCTAATAACTTCTATATCATTTATTTTGGATAACTCTTGAAGTAGTTTTACTAACGAAAGTTTTTTATACAAATCAATACCATAATTAGTTACATCTTGGGCTACCAAAATTAATTCTTTAACTCCTAAACTTGCTAAATTTTTAGCTTCAACAACAAGTTCTTCTATTGGTACCGATTTGTATCTACCTCTAAGGTAAGGTATCTTGCAAAAATGACAAAAATTATTACAGCCATCTGCTATTTTAAGATAAGCAAAATGTTGAGGAGTACTAATTAATCGATTTGATATGTTTTTGTTAATCTTTGGTAATTTTTCTCCATATAAGTTATATATAATTTCTACAATATTGTTATTTTCATCAATTGGAACAAAAGCATCCACTTCTGGCAAAGAATTTTTTAACTGAGTAATTTCTTCTTTTGTCAACTGACATAAACAGCCGGTTACAATAATTTTTTCTACATTTTTATACCTGCCCACATCAACAATCACATCAATTGCCTCTTTTCTTGCACTCTCCAAAAAGGCACAAGTGTTGATAATAACAATATCAGCATTTGCATATTCTAACGTGATATCAAAGCCATTATTTTTGAGTAATGTAAGCATTTTTTCGGCATCAACACGATTTTTATCACAACCAAGACTAATTAATGCTACTCTTTTGTTTTTCAATTATCTCCGCCTCCAAAAATCTGATTGTATTCTTCCATTGTAATATAAACATTTCTTGGTTTACCACCCTCTGATGGAGAAATATATTTATTTAACTCCATTTGATCAATAATTCTAGCAGCTCTTGAAAAGCCCAAAGAAAATCTTCTTTGCAACATAGATATCGTCGCTTGACCTGTTTCAATAACAAGTTTTAAACATTCTGGCAAGATTGGGTCCATTTCAGGTACTCCGCCTGCCCCATTTCCTCCTACACCATTGTTATTATTATTGTCCTTATTTATAGCATTTTGAATTGTTTCATCATAAGTCGCGGTGTTATTTTGTTTAATAAATTCGACTACCGCCCCAATCTCATCGTTTGATACAAAAACACCTTGAACTCTTATTGGCTCACTGTCCATTGGCGAATATAACATATCGCCTCGGCCCAATAATTTTTCTGCCCCTCCTTGATCGAGAATTGTCTTTGAATCAATAAAGTTGGTTACTGCAAATGCGATACGCGAAGGAAGATTGGTTTTTATCGTTCCAGTAATAACATCTACTGATGGTCTTTGTGTTGCTAGAACTAAGTGAATACCAGCTGCACGTGCTTTTTGAACTAATCTGACAATTTTATTTTCTAGTTCCTTCTTGTTACCTGTTGCCATCAAGTCTGCC
>CALVZT010000001.1 GCA_944372595.1 uncultured Clostridia bacterium | reverse complement strand
AATAATGGTGGATATGAACTTGATGATAGTGCAACAAGAATCTATGAATATGGCGCTAATGTAGTATTACCATTATCAAATGTTAACAATGACATTTTAAGTTTGTATGACTTCTTGGGTTGGAAAAAAGATACCCCTACTGGAAACTTAACTAGCGCAAACACCATAGAAGATGTTACTTATCAAGCAAATCAATCTTATGCAATTGATTGGACAGAAAACGAAGTTGTATTGTATCCAGTGTGGAGAAATAAAGATTTTGTGATGAGTTATACAAATGCCGAAGGTCAAGTAATTGAAATCACAAAACAATATAACGAAGGCGTTAAGTTTACAATTCCTGATGAAATTGATAAAACTGGTTACATTTTCAAAGGTTGGAGCGATGGGAATACAACTTATACCGCTGGACAAGAGGTTGACGCAAACAAAAATTACTCATTAACTCCTGTTTACGAAGGAAAACCTGCAACAATTACAATCAATTATAGTGATGCAAATGGAGAGCCTGCACAACAAACGATATCCAAAAAATTTGGCGACACTCTTAACTTAAATGAATTAGTATCACAATATATTAATTCTGATAGATATGTGTTTGATGGTTGGTACGATAATGCAGATTATACTGGAGAAGCACTAGGAACAAGTGTTGTGCTTGATGAAGCATTCTTTGGTACTGGTAAAGAAACATATACAAAAGAATTATACGCAAAAACTTCTCTTACGGTTAATAAAGTATCTTTCTTGTTCAATGGAGAAGAATTATTTAGTAGAGAAGTAAGTTATGGACAAAACCTTGAATTTGTAATAACAGATGAAGAAAAGGCATTAATTACCGGGGCATTACAAGAAGGTTATGAAGTTACCGAATTAATTTATAATGAAGTAAATTATGGCTTGACTGAAACAATTAACTTTACAAATGTAATTAATCCAGTAAACGTTGTAATTAATGTTGTTCCAAAAGATTATCAAGTTATATATGTAATTGGTTATGATGGACAAGGTAAAGAGATTACCCAACAAGAAACTCATAAATTTGGTTCAAAAGTTACTCTTAGAACCGATATATTTGAGATGGAAGGATATAATTTTATAGGCTGGCAATATGAAGGTGGAGAACAAATTCTTAATAATACTATTGAAAGCATGCCTGCCAATAATGTGAAAGTTTATCCTGTTTATACTATATTTGCATACGAAGAAATTAAAAATCTTGACGATGTTACTATTGGTGTAGGTATTACTGGAATTGTTGATGGAGCAGTTGTAGAAGACACTGTTACTATTCCACAAACTATATTCTCATACAATGTAATAAAAATTTCTGCAAATGCATTTAAAAATAATACTAGCATACAAAATATTGTTATACCTAATACCATTACTACTATTGAAGAAAGTGCTTTTGCTGGTACTTCTCAATTGCAATATGTTATAGTAACTGAGCAAAATAATATATCAGTAATTGGTAATAATGCTTTTGATGGAAGTTCAATACAAGCATTTAATACCAAAGCTGAATCAGTTGGTGAATTCTCATTTGAATTAATTGATGATGCAACAATTGGTAACGAAGCATTTGCAAGAACTACATTCACTATGGTTAATATCAATGCTTTAAAAGATAGTTTATTAATTGAAAATAAAATTGGTACTGGACTATTCAAAGAAAATACAGCATTAAAAACTGTTACATTAAATCTTGTTCCAAATCTTACTGATTATATGTTTGATGGTTGTACAAATTTAGCAAATGTAACCTTGAATAATACTGAGTTAACTCACTTTGGCAAATATGCATTTAGAAACACTGCTCTTACTTATCCAAGTTGGGATGAAACAGATGGAAGCACATTAATTTTCTCAGACAATGTTGCATATATAGATGAAGGTGCATTCTTTGGAATTAAAACGTTAGAATATGTTTACTTCTCTGGAAGTATTACTGAGATAAAAGCACATGCGTTTGAAGAATGTACTAATCTTGTTGGTATTGACTTTATGAGAACCCAAGACGAAGAATATACCACAAAAATTAATCGCATTGGAGAATATGCTTTCTACAAAACAGGATTAGTTAATGTGGCACTTGATAATATGTATGACGACAAAACAACCATTGTTGAAGCTTACGCTTTTGCTGAAATTTCTACTCTTAATGAAGTTGTATTCGGTAATGATTTAGGAACGTCTGGATTAAACGGATGGACATTAAAAGAAAATAGTTTTGCTAATAGTGGTATAAATAATACTAATGAAGGTGACAAGCAAGGTAAAATTATTTTGACAAAATGGAATTGTGAAAATGCAAATTTGACAATAGAAACCAATGCATTTACTGAAAATAATTACATAATCGAAATTACAAATGGAACAATGGAGGGATAAAATGGCACCAAAGAAAAGGAGGTCAACAAGAACGGCACCAACCGCACCAACAGGAGCAACAGGGACGACCAAATGGAAAAATTTCAAAAATTGGGTTAAAAATCATAAAATATTCACCGGATTGATTACATTGGGTATTACAGCTGGTATTGTTACAGGGATTACTTTTGCGGTATTGCCTGATGAGGAAAATGTTGATGAAAACAATCAAAATGTGATTTCTGAGCAAATTTCGATAGAAGATTTGCAATCAGAAGCTAATGTTTTGGGCGTTGAAGTTAATCCAATTGTAATTAACAAGATGAATGACTTTAAAACAAAAATTGGTGAAGTGTTAGGACTTGATGCCGAACTTAGCAAATCTATAAGTATAACAAGTTGCTCAAATGCAAAAACAAGAATTGGTAAGAATTTTGTTTTGATTGATGTTGAATCGACTGATGCAAATGGTAATAAAATATTTAATACTATTACTATTGATGGAGCAAGCATAGAAAATATTTTAAATGCTGATAAAACAAGTAATGCTGAAAATATAAATGAAGCGATTAAAAAGTTTGTAGAAAATTTAGATACATACAAAAGTAATGGTAAAATTACTGTTATGGATCAAGGCAAGAGCCCACTTACTGCATTTAGAAAATCTAGTCTTAGCGATGAGACGATTAAAACTATGAATGGACAAAATGTATATTATATTTTGAGCGAAAAAGTTGATGAAGAGGTTCCAACAGAAGGGGAAACTGGTGAAGAAGCACAAACAGAAGAAAAAGAAGCAATCTTTAATGAGAATTGTAAAATACAGTATTTGATTGATAAAGATATGGGCAAAGTATATATGGTTGGGCTTGAATACAACGAAGATGGTAGCGAAAAAGAAGTAGATAAATATGCGGCATACAGTGTAAACCTAGTGGAGGGTAGCAATCCAATTGAAATTATCAAAAATTCTTTTGACAAAGCAACATCTTATGAGTCAACAACTATTGAAAGAGCAATATTTGATCAAAAGGAAGGAGATTTGGCAAGTATTAACATGGCGTTATTGGGACATCCAGTAACATTAACGGCAGATGAAGCAAAGGTACTAGGCTTAATTGATGAAAGTGGTAACATTGTAAGTGTTACACAACCGATAGTTGAATTGGAAAGTCCAGTTGCGGAATAAAAAAACAACTTTTATAAAGTTGTTTTTTTTACGCCATTAATGTATCATATAGTTATGATAAGATTTGTTTGTGATAAAAAAAATACATTAATTAAAGCAATTACTTCGTATTCGCCCAATATTAGTTATGCTGAATGTAATAAGTTATTAAGAAAAAAAGATATAAAAGTTAATAACAAAAGAGTAAATAGTAATGTTGATATTAATATTGGGGACGAAATTGTAGTATATAATAAAATTGTTAAATTAAATATTGAAAAATGCTACGAAGATGAAAATTTGCTTATTGTTAACAAACCAATACTAATAGAAGTGAGTAACGATAAAGGTAATAGTCTTTTTGATGAGATAAAAAAAGAATATCCAAATATTATTCCATGTAATCGACTTGATATGAATACAATGGGACTAGTTATATTTGCCAAAAATCAGGATGTATTTAAAGAAATAAAACAAGCTTTTGATGATAAAAAAATAACAAAAGTATACATAGCCAAAGTTTTTGGAACTCCTAAAAAATATGCGGTACTAAATGATTTTTTATTTAAAGATAGTGATAAAAAAATGTGCTATATTGAAAATAAAAAAACTATCAAAAATCAGGAAATACAAACAGAATACAGTTTGTTAGGCAAAGAAGGAGAAATATCTACTCTTGAAGTTAAAATTCACGGGGGTAAAACTCATCAAATAAGGTGTCATCTATCTTATTACAAATTACCAATAGTAGGAGATAATAAATATGGTGACATTAATAAAAATAAACAATACAAAATAACAAGACAACAACTTTTTGCAGTTGGAATAATATTCAATATTGACTGCGGAATGTTAAAATATCTTAATGGTAAAAGGGTAGAGTTAAAAAATCAATTTTAAATTTATAAAAAAATGCTATATGAAATAGCATTTTTTAATATTTGCAATATATTAAAATTTGTTTATTATTATTTGGTAAATACGTTTACTTTCCTGTTGGGCTGTTTCGATATTTGGATAGGTATTAGATACTGCGACGATTTTATCATTAATTTTTACTGCAAATCTATAACCATTATTAATATTGTCAACTTCAAATTTGTTTGATTTGATGTGTGCAATAACTTTATTCATTTGTGATTTTGCTTCATCAATGCTGTTATAAGGAATTGATAAAAGTTGAGTTATATTATTCTCTTCAAGTTTGAATCTGTATTTATTATTTGAAGTTTTGGATAATTTGAATTTTAAGATATTATTATCTTTGTTTTCTACATTTTGAGGTTGAAATTCGTGTGCAGTTGGTTGTTCTACAATTTTGGTATTATCTGTTGGTTGCGACTCTTGTTCGTCATTATTGTTGTCGTTAGTAAATATCATTTTTGGTCTAAATCCTTCATCACCCAACTTTAATCCTTTTTTGTCATTTTTATCTTTTTTTGCTTTTTTAGTAGCTTTTATTTTTTCTTCATTTTTGTCTGTAACTTGGTGAGCGGTTTCACTTCCTTCCCAAATGTTATTTGCTAAAAGTTGCGAAAACTGATCTTGTTCCTTGTCTTGATTGTTTGATTTATTATCAGGATTATCTTCCTTTTTTAGTCTAACTATTTTGATTATAAGGACAATAGAAATAACAATCATGATTGCAACTATTCCCGCTATAAACCATGTTATATTATCTATAAAAAAATTTGAATCTTTCATATTAACCTCCTATATAATCCATAACCAATTATACATATATTAATATTATAAGTCAAACAAAGTAAAATAATAAAAAAACAACTCAAAAGATTTTGAGTTGTTTTTGTAATAACATTACGCTTTTTTGAATGTAGTGTTATTACATCTTGGGCATGGTGGCATTTTGTCGTTTTTGCCAATGTCAACTCTTTGACCGCAATTGCAACAACTATAACTACCTGCACCTGGCTTTTCGCCTGTACAACAATCGCAAGACATATTGTACCTCCTTGATTTTTAGCCTGTTGGCTTGTTATTAGTTTGAGGTTATAATACTTTTTTATTCACATTTCAAAAAAATTTTTTTGTCATTTTTTGGTTAAAAAAGTTATACAAAATTTATTTTTTTTGTGAATTTTGATTATTTATTAATAATATTTATTTTTACTTTTTCTTTTTTAATGTTATAATAATTTTAAAGTTAGGTGATTTATGAGCAAAATTGTTGTTGTTACTGGTGGTAGTAGTGGAGTAGGATACAATTTATGTAAATCTTTTATTGCTCAGGGCGATAAAGTGATAAATATTGCAAGACATTCTTGTGATATTCAAAATGTTGATAATTTTGCTTGTGATCTTAGCAATGAAGAAAACATTGTTGTTGTTTGTGAACAAATAAAGCAAAAATATAGTCATATTGATATATTGATAAATAATGCTGGCTTTGGATTGTCCGGAGCAACAGAATTATTGCCTTTACATAACATTAAAAATTTGTTTGAAGTTAACTTTTTTGCTGTTGTTTCACTTGTTCAAAAATTTTTACCTATTATCAACAAAGGTGGCAAAATTATAAATATTAGCTCGGTGTGTGCTTTTTATCCAGTTCCGTTTAGAGGTATCTATTGCGCCTCGAAATCGGCACTTAATTTAATGAGTTATTCATTAGACATGGAGTGTAGAAATTTTGGCGTTAGAGTATGTGCTATTTGTCCATCTGAAATAAAAACTAATTTTACTCAAAATAGAGTTAAAGTCTTTGATACAAATGAAAGATATGGAACAAAAATTGAAAATGCTGCAAAAAAAATCGATAGCAAAAATGATAAGCGTGCAAGTGTTGAAAAAGTAGGCAAAAAGATATTTAGGTTAATAAATAAGAAAAAAATTAAGCCTTATTATATAATTGGATTTAAATTTAAATTATTGCATTTCATTATGAGATTTTTACCATATAATATGCTTCATAAAGTTATATATAAAACTATGGGAGGAAAGTGATGTATTATCCAAGGGCAGAGCATACATATATAATGAAAACATTTTTTGATATCATAAAAGACAATAACATTAGTTATATTGCCGATATCGGAACGGGAAGAACTAGTTTGTATATGTTAGGTAATTACTTTGGATATGCAAAAATTGACGCTATGTATCCAATATATAACTTTGAGAGAATTAAATTAATAGCGGATTCTATCAAAACTGTTAAATATAACTTAGTTAAGTTGGATATTCGAAAGCAACATATTACAAAAGGCTATGATTTGTGTCTTGCTCATCTTGTATTGACAAGGGGTATTGACAATAATATGGATTTAAAAGAATTATTAAATGGAATTTTTAGATTTATTACTAGATATCTTATTATTATTGAAGATAAAGATATTGCATTGAATATGAATATTGTAAAATTTGCAACAAAATGTGGTTACAAACTCATAAAAAAATTAGAGACTAAAGTACCTAACGAATTTATAAATGGTGATCAAAAAAAAGACATAGGATATTTGTTTGAAAAAAAATATTAAATTTATTATGGAGAAGTAATGGTAGAAAAAGTATTTTATTCTGATGCAAAAGATTCGGTTGTTAATTTTGTTAGTTTGGAATTTCCTACGCTACCAGAAAAATTTTTGGTGCGCTTGTATAGTTTTTTCTATAAATTTTGTAATTACGAAGAAGAAGGTACAAAAGTTCGTCCATCAATTTTAATATGTAGTGATATTGATTCAATAATAAAAGCCGTACCAAATGCTTACAAACTTGATTTGTTTGTGGATAATGATGAGAGTTCTTTTGAGCCAAGGGTTAAAAGTCTTGCTAATTTTTGTAATAATGATTGGATTGTTTATATTTCTTACAAAGATGCACAATTTACATACGGCATTTGCAAAGCAATGAATAGTATCAAAGAGAAAGATTTGTCTCAATTGTTGTTTGATGAAGAGATTGTTTTTGATAACAAAATATCAATGATTTTTATTGATGCTGTAAGTTCTTATGCAATAAAACTAAAAGGGATTAAGGGAAGAGAACTACAAATAAACTTTACTTTAAGCGACGATATAATTGTTGATGTTGATACAGTTATCAAAAGATTTGTTTCGGCGAGTCTGCAAAAATTAAAAACTACTAAGAAAAAATTAAATGAAATAAAAATTTTACAAGAAAATATTTTAAAAAGAGCATTTAAAGATATACATGGTACAATTTGTGTAATCGTTGATAAAGATTATATGGATACGGGTATATTTTCAGATGGTATTTGGTTAAGAGAACCTATCGATTTTTCAAAAAGTTATTTGCAAGCTAAGGTTTATTCTGAGGCACAACTTTCGACTATTGCTGGTCTATTTATTGATATGCTTAACTATGATGGAATTACGATAATTGATAATGCAGGAAGAATTCTTGCTTATAATGTTTTTGTTGAAACAACGGCATCGGTATCAAAAAAAATACTCGGTGGGGCGAGAAAACGCGCCGCTTATACAATACTTAACTCTAAAAAGAAAAAAATTATTGGAGTATATTTTCAATCTCAAGAAGGTGAGGTCTTCTATGAGGAGGTAAAAAGATGATTTGGTCTGTTCCAAAAAGTCTTGAACTTGACGATAATTTTGACTTGGACGTTTTTAACTCAACGTCTTTTGTTGGTATTAGGGATATAGATAAAGACAAGATTACAAATTTTTGCAAAGCAGAATTTTATAATACTGCACTTGAATTTTTATACACCAAAACTATGACAAGACTCCATAATACCTTAAAGCAATTAGGCAATTATAACATTCTTAGATTTTATATTATTTTTGAACCTGCCAGTGTGTCTTTTTTGAATGGTATATATTTATTAAATTCTTCATGCGATTTGGGACTTATTACTTCGCAAGAATATAAAGATTTAACAAGATTAGTTGAATTTATTCAAGCAATAAAATTTTTGGATATTAACAAAAAGGTATCACAAAAAGAATTTTTATACTTTCTTAAAGTATGTTGTCAATCTGTTTTTGCAAAAGATTATAAAGACTTTGTTACATCATACATAAATTTTGCAACAAGTCTTCATACACAAGAATTGTTGCCTCTTAGTCAAATTTATATTGATATTATTGAGAGTGATGTGAGAAAAATCATCGTTGTAATGCAACTTTTATGTATGTTAGTTGTTGAAAAATTCAACGATGTGTTAGATAAAAATATTAGTGTTATTGTACCTGCTATTTCCAATAATTTTACAAATGGACAAAAATTAATTTTTAGTTATTTTTTGAAAGATTATAAAAATTATGCTGATAAATATATTAAACTCGCGGACATTGTTGGAGAAGTTAAAGCATTTGAAAAATTATACACTAAATGTAAAGAAATTAATTATTTACATTATGATGTTAGCGGTTATAGTATAGAATCTTCGGTACTTAATAATTTGTTGGATAATATTATGGTAACAAATGATTATTCGATACTTGTTATACCATTGTTAATTCTTGCATACGTTGGTAATGATTATGCTGTAAATGTTAACAGTAGAATAATTGCAGAAAAGTACATAAACACAATTACGATTGATAGGTGGAATAATTATTTTAAAAATTATTTTTTTAATAATTTTTATTTACTTGTGAGTCTTTTTGATAGTAAAACAAAGATTAAATCTTTGTGTGATATGATTTTGTACATTTACATTGATGAAGAAGTGCCTAATATCGGTATTGTAAAATATGGTCTTGATAAAGATTATAAATCAATTAGTGAATTAATCAGTAAAAAGTTTTTAAGGTAAGTATGTTTTATTTAACACAATGTATATCGGCAATTGCATTAATATTAGCTGTTATTAGTATGCAATGCAAAAACAAAAAAATAATTATGCTACTTCAATTTCCATCTAATATTTTGTATTCTATTAGTAATTTTCTTTTAGGAGCAATAGCGGGTGGAATTGCAGTGTTGTTTGCTTCTATTAGGTCATTTACAATAGTTTTGTTCGAAAATAAAAAAATGCAATATTCTATATGGTTGTATTTGTTTTTTCAGTTGGCAATTATTGTGACTTTGGGTATAGTATGGATAGGACCAATAACTTTGTTATCTATGATGGCTGGACTTATATATAATCATGGATTTTGTCTTGAAAGGGGAGTAAGATTAAGATATTTTGTTATTGGAGCGGCTATTATGAATATAATTTATAATATTCTTTATGCTGGATATATTAATGCACTGATCGAGTTAATTACATTAATTAGTGCATTAATATTCGTAATAGTAAATTACATAAACAATAAAAAAATTAAAAATTTGATTTAGTAGTATAAACAAAGATAAATTCATCTTTGTTTTTTTATTACTAAAAATTTTATGCTAAATGTATATAAAAATACAATATTTTTATTTGAATCATACTAATTTAGTGATATAATTAAATAGTATTATAAAGGATAATAAATGCTAGAAGTTAAGGATTTGTATAAATCATATAAAAGCAAAAAAGGTTCTTCCTGTGTGGCACTTAAAGGTTTGAATATTAAGTTCCCAGATAAAGGACTTGTTTTTGTGTTGGGCAAAAGTGGTAGTGGTAAATCAACCTTTTTGAATGTTATTGGCGGACTTGATGCTCCCGATAAAGGTGAAATAATTATTCGCAATAAATCAAGTAAAAATTTTTCATACAAAGACTATGATTCTTATAGAAACACTTATCTTGGATTTATATTTCAAGAATACAATGTTATGGATAATTTTTCTGTATATGATAATGTTTCGCTTGCTTTGAAATTGCAAAATAAAAAAGTTAACAAAAATGATGTGGAAAACATTTTGCAACAAGTTGGACTTGACGGATTAGAAAAGAGAAAACCGAATGAACTAAGTGGTGGGCAAAAACAAAGAGTTGCTATTGCAAGAGCATTGGTTAAAAATCCAGATATCATACTTGCAGATGAACCAACTGGAAACTTGGATTCAAAAACATCTGAACAAATATTTGATATACTTAGAAATCTTGCAAAGGAGAAATTAATAATTATTGTTTCTCACGATAAAGATTCTGCTGAAAAATATGCAGATAGAATTATTGAATTACACGATGGACAGGTAATAAATGATGTATCAAAAATAAATGATACTAATATCGAATTTCAAGTAAACGATGATGAAATCACAATACCATATAACAAGCCCCTTAATGCTTCTCAAATAGCTAAAATAAATGATACAATAAGCAATAATAAAAACGCGAAGTTAAAATTAGCAAAGAGTGAATACAAAAAAACTACAAAAGTAATTAATAAAAACAAATCAGAGTTCAAACTAATAAAATCGCGACTTCCAAATAAATTTGCAACTCAAATAGGTGTGTCTAATTTTGCACATAAAAAATTTAGATTGATAGTAACAATATTTTTAACAGTTATTGCATTGACTTTGTTTGGGCTAAGTCAAACATTTGCGGGCTATGATATTGTGTCCGCTTCGGCAAATAGTTTTAAGAAAAATAATATTGATACGATTATACTCAAACAAGGTGAGTATAATTATGAATATGAAACATTAAATTACAATGTTGAAAATAATTTAAATGATGAAACATATCGCACTGTATTTGGTGAAGTTAATAATATCGATGATTATTATGGTGTTGATTTGGTTTTTTCTAACAATTCTTCTTCTAACATAATTAATATGATAATGTCATTGATGGGAAAGAGTGTTGATTCTGTGTATTTATCAAACACTAGTGGTTTACTTGTTACAAATGAAGATAATTTAAAAAAATATTTTAAACAAGACAACTTAAATGTTATATCTGGTAATTTAGACAATGCAAACAATGGAGTAATTGTTACCGATTACTTTATCGAGTGTTTTGTAAGAGCCAAGGCTTCTCTTACTACAATAAGTGCCGAAGAAATTTATAGTGCAATTGATAGAGATGGTAAATACAACCTTATTGATAATTTTGGTACAACAGTACCCATAGTTGCCGTGATTGGTACAGACTATTTAACCAAATATCAAGATTTAATTAATACATATAATGCGGATAGTTCGCAATTTACGGGGCACAAAGATTATAATCAATTTGCAAGTGAAGTTTCGAATTTTTTATCAATAATGTACACATATAACAAAGATATTGTTAATGATATTGCTTCTTCGAATTTGGGTGCATATATGACTCGTTATAAGATAAAAAGTTCTGACGAACAAGATTTTCCCAAAAGTATGACCTCTTCTGCATATATGTTCAAAGCAAGTTATATATATTTGCTCACTTTGGATAATATTGATATAAAATTTAGTAGCAATGATTATGTTAATTTAGTTAATCAAGACAAAAACAATATTATAATATCGACTAGTGAGTATAACAAAATATTTAATACAAATATTGCAAGTAACAATAACTTTGAAGGTTTTGAACCTAAAAGTATAGATATCGGTACATTTAAAATGTTTTCGGTTGATAATGTGGCATACGAAGTAGAGACTTACCATATTGTTGCCTTATATGAAGTGCCTGATATTTATTCGTTGTCTTTGGGCGGAATATTAAGCGATGAGAAAGTTAATGAATTAAATATTAACAACTTTGCAAGAAAAGGTGTGTACGTTGATACCCCCGAAAATGTGTATGAAATTGAAAAATTATTAGAGTCAGCAAACGATAATTATCTTTATCATGAATCGGAAATATCCGATACGTTATATATGGTAAGTCAAATATTTGCAATATTTTCCATAATATTTCAATGGGTTGCTTTGATTTTAGGAATTTTTTCTACGATACTGTTATTTAATTTTGTTTCTCTTAGTGTTATAAATAAAAAGAAAGAAATTGGTATTTTGCGTGCAATTGGAGCCAAAGGCACAGATGTGTCAAAAATATTTTTAATTGAAGCTTTAATAGTTGGGGCAATCACAACGATAGTATCTTGGGGACTTATGTTCCTTGGAATTTGGGGAGTTAATTCGTTGTTATCCTCAAATTTTAAAACATACCTCCAATCTGACGTTATTGATAAAATTTCTTTATTAAGTGTGGGGATTCAACCAATTTTTGCTATATTAATTGCTTGTCTTGTGGTCACAATTATTGCTACAATAATACCGACAATTAAGATTAGTCGAATGCGACCAGTAGATGCTATAAAAAAGTCGAATTAAGGTGCACAAATGAAAATTATTAGAATTATTAGTGGAAGTTTAAGAAATAATACTTATGTGTGTTTTGATGGCAACAAAGCCCTCATAATTGATGCTTCCAGTCCTCTTGAAGAAGTAAAAAGAATTACGAATGGAAAAGAAGTGGTAGGAGTAATTTTGACTCATGCACACTTTGACCACATAACTTATCTTGACGAATATATTAAATATTTTAAATGCAAATGTTACTTGTCAACATGTGCTCTTTATAATATAAAAGATGCCCAAATGAACGAATCATTAACATTTGGCGAACCTATTATTAGTAGTCTTGAAAAAGATGAATTAAAGGAAGTTTTAGACGGGGAAGAATTGAATATTTTTCCAAAAAAAATAAAAATTATTTATACCCCAGGTCACACTAACTGCGGAATATCGATTATTATTGGTAAAAATATTTTTACCGGAGACACTTTATTTGAAGGTGCAGTTGGAAGGTATGATTTAAAAACAAGTGATAAAGACCAAATGATTAATAGTATCCAAAAGTTGTTTAAGTATGATGGGTATTCTGTATATCCTGGACATGGCGGAACAACAACTATTAATAAAGAAAAGAACAGGAGATAATTATGAAATTTTTTGATATTATATTTAAGGGTTTAGGATTTGAAGAAAAACAAACGAAACAAAAAGTTGTTGAAAATAACAATGATGACAACAATATTCCCGCTGAACAAATTAATGAATATCATATTAAATCCAATAATGATTTAAAAGTTGTTGTTCAATTGTTAAGAAATAAAAAACAGGTTGTTATTTTGTTAGATGAGTTATCATCAAGCAACAAAACAAAAATAATTGACTTTTTGAGTGGGGCTTGTTATGCTCTTAAATGTGATATGAAAAAAGTTAATGATAATAAATATATATTAAATTAATTAAGGACATTATATGAGAAAATGGCTTACTAAATGCATTGTAATTCCAATAGTAATATTAATTGACTTAATCACAAAAATACTATTTGAAGGTCAATATTTTGTATTAATACCCAAATTATTATCGGTGTACAGTCACCATAATACTGGGGCGGCTTGGGGAATTCTTTCAGGCAAATTGTGGTTATTACTTACAATTACTATTGTGTTTTTAGTTGCTATTTTACTATTTGACTGGTTTTTTAAAAACAACAATTTGTTCTATAATATTTCTATATCATTAATAATCGGTGGTGCATTAGGAAATCTTATAGATAGAATATTTTTAGGTTATGTAAGAGATTTTATTCGATTTGAATTTTGGCCTAGTTTTCCTATATTTAATATAGCGGATTCTTGTTTGTTTATTGGTGCGGTACTACTCACTATTTATATTTTATTTTTTTACAAGGAAAAGAAGAAGAGTTGATAGAAAAAATTATTGTTGATTGTGATGGAATACGCCTTGATAATTATATAGCTAGCAAATTAGATAAGTCGCGTAGTCAAATAAAAAATTTAATAGATAATAACCGAATCACGCTTGATGGTAAATATGTAAAGGCGGGAACATTAATCAAATGTGGTCAATTAATACAAGTTGAGGTTGATGATGAAGTAATAAGCGATATTTTGCCAGAGGATATCCCATTAGAGATTGTATATGAAGATGATGATTTAGCAGTTATTAATAAGCCACAAGGTATGGTCGTTCATCCTTCAAGTGGCTGCTATACACATACGCTTGTTAATGCTATTATGTATCGTATGAAGTCATTAAGCAGTGTTAATGGTTCGTATCGACCAGGTATCGTTCATCGTCTTGACAAAGACACTTCTGGACTTATAGTAATTGCCAAAAATGATAAAGCACACAGATGTTTGGCAAAACAGATAGAAAATAAAGATTGCAAACGTATATACCATGCTATTGTTGAAGGAAAAATGAAAGAAGAAGGCACAATTACTACACACATTGCAAGAGGAACAAAAGAACGCAAAAAAATGTTTGTAGTTGGCGATAATGAAGGTAAACTTGCAATAACGCATTACAAAACATTGGAATATTTGAGGGGAGCAAGTTTTGTTGAATTTTCTTTACAAACTGGAAGAACTCATCAAATTCGCGTTCATTGTGCTTATCTTGGACATGCAGTTATTGGAGATAAAGTATATGGAAAAGAAGTAAGTGGTTTAAATGGGCAATTGCTACATGCATATAAACTTATATTTACTCATCCAAAAACAAAAAAGTTAATGGAATTTGTTGCAAAAGAACCAGATTATTTTGTACAATATCTTAATAAGTTGAGAACAAAATAAGGAGATACAATATGACTAATGTTACTTTAAGAAGGTTTGTTCAGTTTGTTGCTTATATTGCAATATTATTAATTTTGGCAAGTATGACAGTAGGAGTGATATTTCCTAAGACGGCGGAAGTTTGTAAAATAATATCTTCGGTGTTAGGGCTTGTAGTAACTGCTATGGTTGCTTTTTCCTATGCTAAAAGCAAAAGAAGTGTAATATTTATGATTTTATTAATTATTGCTTTAATTGCAATAGTTGCATTATATTTTGTGTAGGAGAATTGAATGAAAGAGTATTTTAAAGACAAATACAACATTGCAATGCTTGTGATGTATGGCATTGGTATTATTTGTGTTCCATTAATTGCAGTAGCTGAGATATTTTATTTGTTATTCTCGCTTTTTATGGCTGTTGCATGTATTATGAGTGCTATTAAGTCAATAAAAAAATATAGGAACAAAATATCCTATGATCCAAGAGATGAAATATTTGATGCAAGTGAATATAGTTATGACGAAGGTCAATATTATATTGGAGAGGGCAAACCAAAAAGTAAAATACGTGGACTTGGTAAAATGGATGTATTTTTACCATCATTGTTATTTATATGTTTGAGTGGTATATTTTGTGGAATGACAATTTTTGCAATTATTGCTTTGTTTTAATAAAATAAAAAAAACACCCTTTGAAGTAGGGTGTTTTTTTTAAGTTCCACAACGGCCAGTTTGTACTGCGGTAGGGAATAGTGGCAAATCAAAGAAACCTGTGCAAACATCCTGGGTATATTCTTGGCATGGTGGGAAAGAACAATATCCGTAACTTGGTACTAAGATGTCTGCTTCTACTACTACTTTTATTATAACCGCAACACATGTATTTATATTGAATACACTTCCGCTAACATAACTACCACTAGGGCTTGAACTACTGCCGAATGCTTCGATTGTAAATGGTACTATTGATGGTTGAGGCACAAACAAAATCACGTCAAATGGTATTGTTAGTGTTGCTTCACCTGTACCAGTTACATTGTTTGCGTCGGTGTATGTAACAAGAATAGGGATGTTAACGTTGCCGGTTACACGAGCAAAATTAGGTCTATCTACCAAACGCTCTACAACTAAATCAGTTAAAGTGGATTGACCATTTGTGGTCGCGCTAACAAAAGTTAAAGGTGTAGTAGGACTTGCAGGAGTTTGATTTGTAAGGGTAACTTGCATTGATTGTTGAGTTTGTTTCATACAAGCATCAAGAACTTTGTTTACTTCGATACATGCTTTTTCACAAATTCCATTCATTGCATTGCCGTTAAGAGTTCCTGGGCAGTTACCTGTACGATTGCTAGTATAAAATGACATTTTTTACCTCCTATGTTTTACCTATACGTTTTATCTTATGCAAAAAAAATAAAAATTGTGATAAAGAAAAAAAGAGAACAATTAATGTTCTCTATTACTATCATAATATTATTGGGATATTTTATTGATTATATCTGCAATTATTTGGTCTTTGCCCAATTTTTTTTCTGCCGAAGTTATTATAAAGTTGGCTTTTGGAATACCAAGTTCGTTTGCAATTTTTGTTGCATTGTTATTTTGTTGTGCTTTTGATAGTTTGTCGGCCTTAGTTAAAATAAAAACTATTGGAATGTTGTTGTAGTATAAATATTCCACCATTTGCTTATCAAGTTGGCTAGGTAGATGTCTAATATCTAGTAACAGATAAACACATTTCAAATTTTTGCTCTTGGTTAAATAACTATCTAACAATTTATCCCAAGTCGATTTGATGGATTTGTTGGCCCTAGCATATCCGTACCCTGGTAAGTCAACTAGATAATAATTATTATTTACTAAAAAGTAATTAACAAGTCGTGTTCTTCCTGGGGTAGATGAAGTTTTGGCTAGTTTTTTGTTGTCAGCGATTAAATTTATAATTGAACTTTTACCAACGTTGCTTCTGCCGACAAAAGCGACTTCGGGATATGAAGTTTGTAATAATTTATCAGCACTTGCTACACTGGTTATAAATTCAATTGCCATACTTTAAGCACTCTCTTCTTCTGATTTTTTTCTGTGAATAATTGGTTCGGCAGTTTTTGTGATAAAGTCTTCATTTATAGTAATGCTATCAATTGATTTGTCGGCAGGAGCAGTGTACATTAATGATAACATTGATTCTTCTAATATCGTTCTTAATCCTCTTGCGCCAGTTTTGAGTTTCATTGCTTTTTTTGCAACGGCATCAATTGCACCTTCGTCAAATGATAATTTGATTCCATCCATATCAAACATTTTTTGATATTGTTTGGTAATTGAATTTTTTGGAGTAGTTAAAATTATTTTTAATGCGTCTTCGGTTAGGTCGTGAAGTCCAACAACAATTGGTAGCCTTCCAACAAATTCTGGTATAAGGCCAAATTTGATTAAGTCCTGAGGAGTAATTTGTTTAATTAATTCATAATTTTCAACATCATCTTTTGATGACTTGATACCTGCTCCAAATCCTAATGATGCATCAGTTATGCGCTTATTAATAATTTTTTCAAGTCCAACAAAGGCACCACCACAAATAAAGAGTATATTTGTTGTGTCAATTGCTATCATTTCTTGTTGTGGATGTTTTCTACCACCTTGTGGAGGAACGCTTGCTACTGTGCTTTCAAGTATTTTTAATAATGCCTGTTGAACACCTTCGCCGGATACGTCTCTTGTAATAGAGCGATTTTCACTTTTTCTCGAAATTTTATCAATCTCGTCGATATAGATTATACCACGTTGAGCCTTTTCAATATCATAATCAGCAGCTTGAATTAATTTTAGAAGAATGTTCTCAACATCATCTCCAACATAGCCTGCCTCTGTTAGAGTAGTTGCATCGCAACTTGCAAAAGGCACTTTTAAAATTTTGGCAAGTGTTTTTGCAAGTAATGTCTTACCACTACCAGTTGGGCCTATCATTAATACGTTACTTTTTTCAAGTTCTATTGGTTGTTCGGTTGGTTTTGTCTTTTTAATATCTGCATTATAATTAATTCGTTTATAATGATTATATACCGCAACGGACAAAACTTTTTTTGCTTCTTCTTGCCCTATAATATATTGATCAAGCATTTCCTTGATTTGATGGGGAAGAGGGAGGTCAATTTTGTTTTGAGTTTTTGTATATTTATCTTCCTTAATTATTTCTGTGCAAATATTTATACATTCGTCGCATATAAAACTTTCTCCGTCTGGACTTGCAATTAGTCTTTTGACCTCTGATTGAGTTTTGCCACAAAATGAACATACTAATTTATTGTCTTTTGGCATATTGCCTCCTTAATGTTATTTCTTTTTGCGAGTATAAAATATTTCATCTACAAGCCCGTATTCTTTTGCTTGTTCTGCTGTCATATAAAAATCTCTATCGGTATCTTTTTCGATTTGTTCGTATGGTTTACCAGTTTGTTTTGATAATATATCATTTATTTTATGTTTGATTTTTTGAATTTGATTTGCTTGAATTTGGATATCGCTCGCTTGACCCTTTGCACCTCCAAGTGGTTGATGAATCATAATCTCAGAATTAGGTAGGGCATATCTTTTGCCTTTTGTACCACTGCTAAGCAAAAATGCTCCCATCGATGCAGCTAGCCCAATACAAATCGTACTAACGTCACATTTGATATAGTTAATGGTATCATATATTGCAAGACCAGCTGATACACTACCGCCTGGACTATTTATATATAAAGAAATGTCCTTATCTGGATTTTTGCCTTCAAGATATATTAGTTGGGCAACGACAATATTTGCTGTATTGTCATCAATTTCGCCAGTTAGGAATATTATTCTGTCTTCAAGTAATCTTGAATAAATATCGTATGACCTTTCACCGTTGCCAGTTTGGTCAACTACCATAGGAATTAACATAATTTTATCCTCCTAATATTAATTACATATTGTTGTTTGCTTTTAAGAAATCAAAAAATTTCTTTAATAACAAGCCGTTTTCCATATATGCTAATTGTTCATTATTAAGTTCTTTTTTGATTTCAGATATGCTTAATGGTTTTTCTCTGCCAGTATTATATTTTTCAGCGATATCTTCATCGGTCACTGTAATTTTTTCGTCAGTTAAGATTTTTTCTATAACAAGACGAGTTTTAACAGTATTCTCAGCATCAGCACGCTTGTCTTTTTTCAAATCTTCAATGGTTGTACCCATATAATTTACATAATCTTCTATTTTTAAACCTTGATAACTCAAACGGTATTCAAAGTCTTTGATAAAGTCTTCAACTTGTCTATCTATCAAAGTACTTGGAATTTCAACAGAAGATGCATCGGTAATCATTTTGAGTATTTCTTCTTGTTGCTTTTGCTCAGCGTCACGTTCCTTTCTCGCTTTTATCTTTTCTTTAATATCTTTTTTGAGTTCTTCAAGAGTAGAATGTTCACTGCAATCGTCTGCAAATTTGTCATCAATTGTAGGTAATTCTTTTGTTTTGATATTTTTGACAGTTACTTCGAATACTGCTGGTTTGCCTTTGAGAGCTTCGGCATGATAATTGTCTGGGAATTTAACATTGATATCTTTTGTTTCACCAATATTCATTCCAATAATTTGTTCTTCAAAGTTATCGATAAATGTGTGTGAGCCAATCTCTAATTCATAATCAACTCCTGTGCCACCTTCAAATAATACACCATCAATTTTTCCAGCAAAGTCAATCGTTACAAAATCCCCATTTTGTACAGGACGGGTAATTTCAACAAATTTTGCTCGACTTTCAGCCATTTTTTCTATTTCTTTATCAATTTCACTTGCTTTTACGGATACTTTGTCTTTCGCAACTGTAAGACCTTTGTATGCACCAAGTTTAACTTCTGGCTTGTTGTCAACTATTGCTACAAGAGTAATACCTTTATCTGATAAATCTTGAATATCTACTTGTGGGGCATCTATTGGTTCAATTTCTTTCTCTTTACCAAGTACCTCAAAGTAATATTTATAGAAACATCCATCTATTGCATCTTCAAAGAAGATTCCTTTGCCATAAGTTTGTTCAATTACTTTTCGTGGAGCTTTGCCTTTGCGGAATCCTTGAATATTATATTTGCTTTTATTTTTTTGATAAGCATTTTCAATTGCTTCTTCCCATTCTTTCTCGTCTAGGGAAATTGTTATTTTGTATTGATTTTTTTCTTTTTTTACGTTGTATTTCATATATTTCTCCTTCTAATATTAGCGAACTAATTATATCATATTAAAACTTATTTTACAACTTAATTTTAACTACATTACATACTAATTTGTCGATAACAAAAAATATTTTTCTAAAAAGTAAAATTTAATTATTTATTTGTTTAACTTAAAAAAAATGTTATGATATACTTACCACATGAGAAGTAGGTTATTTGCAATTAGCGATTTGCATTTGTCAATCAATAATCCCAA
Organism: uncultured Clostridia bacterium; assembly: GCA_944372595.1. Taxonomy (GTDB): domain Bacteria; phylum Bacillota; class Clostridia; order Christensenellales; family UBA1242; genus CALVZT01. The sequence continues at coordinate 9,064 of CALVZT010000001.1, read as the reverse complement.
GCCAATGGATATTTTTGGGGGTAATTGGCAAGATTATTTACAAAAAATAAAAAATGACTGGGACAAAAAAGTCAGGGACAACGATATAGTTGTTATTGCAGGAGATATTAGTTGGGCAATGACACTTGAAAACGCAATCCCCGATTTGCAATTTTTATCAACACTTAAAGGTCATAAAATTATCATCAAGGGCAATCACGATTATTGGTGGGGTACAATATCTAATGTAAGAAAATCGTTACCAAAGAAGTTATATGCATTACAAAATGATAGTTTAAGGATTGGTAAATATGTCTTTTGTGGTAGTAGAGGTTGGATGCTCCCAGATAAAAAAAGTTTATCAGAACAAGATAACAAAATTTATCAAAGGGAACAAATAAGATTAAAAATGTCCATTGATAGTGCAAAAAAAATATCAAACAAAAAAGATAAATTAGTGTGCATTATGCATTATCCACCATTTAATAGCAAATTAGAAGAGTCGGAATTTACTAAAATTATTGAAGATAACGATATTAAAATTGTTATATACGGGCATTTGCATGGTAAAAGCAAATCAACACTTATTACTAAACGCAAAAAAACGACTTATTATCTTACAAGTTGTGATAAGGTTAATAATACGTTAGTAAGGATTAAATAATTATGTCAAAAATAAAAATTGCATTGTTTATCGATACATATTATCCAATGATAGATGGAGTTGTAAATGTAGTGGATAATTACGCTCACATTTTAAATAAAAAAGACGATGTGGATGTAATGGTATTTTGTCCAACTATGGATAAAAATTATGTTGATAATTTTGAATATAAAGTTGTAAGGTGCAAGTCCAAAAAAGTTTTTTTTCTTGACTATAATCTTCCTACACCAAACGTTGATAAAAAATTCAAAAAGGCACTTTGTGAATTTAATCCAGACATAGTGCACATACATTCGCCATTTGGGGTGGGCAAAATGGCATTTAGATATGCAAAAAAGCATAATAAAGTTGCAATTGCAACATTCCATTCGCAATTTAAAAAAGATATCTATAAAGTAACAAAAAGCAAACTTATAACTAATATTGTATTGAAAAAAATAATGAAGACTTTTAATATGGCAGATGAGGGTTGGGCGGTTAACCAAGAAGTTGAAAAATTATTTAAGCAGTATGGTTATGTTGGTAAATCAATTGTTATGAATAACGCAACAAACTTAGTACCAATTGAAGATGATTGCCAAGAATTAGATAAGAAATATAATCTAAAACGTAATGAAAAGGTATTCTTGTTCTTAGGAAGAATTAACCTTGTTAAAAATTTATTATTTATTGTTGATGCGCTTGTCCAGTATAACCAACTTAATCCCAATTTTAAAATGTTGTTTGTAGGCGACGGTCAAGATAGAAGCATATTAGAAAAATATATAGATAAAAGCGGCATAAAAGACAAAATCATTATGTGTGGCAAAGTAACCGATGATTATCTTAAAAGTCAATATTACAAAAGAGCCGATTTGTTTTTATTTCCATCATTATATGATTCGAGTTCAATAGTACAAATTGAGGCCGCATCTCAAAGGACTCCAACATTATTTATTGAAGGAGCAGTGACGGCGGGAACGGTAACCCCCGAAGTAAATGGTTTTGTTGCTGATAATGATGCCCAAAAATATGCTCAAAAAATGTTTGATATTACAAGTAATGATAAAATATTATTGCAGGTAGGACAAAAGGCATTTGAAGATTTGTATGTTCCTTGGGACAAAGCAGTTGATAAAGCGTATGAAAGGTATAAATCATTATTAGAAACTAAAAATAGTTTATAAATTAAAGTAATTTTTATTATTTTTGATTGTAAAAGTCGGCACTTTTTTGTCGATTTTTTTTATTTTTTGTAAAAATTTAATATGAAAAACTTATAAAAAATTTATAAAAAAAACAAAAAAGTGGTCAAAAGTGGTTGTAAGTGGTTAAAAAAATGTTGTACAATATAGATGTCGAGGAGGATACTTATGTTGCTTGGGGTCTATTATCATCAAATAGACGAAAAGAATAGACTAAGATTACCAAAAAAATTGAAGCCAGAACTTAGTAATGCGACAATAATTAAAGGTAGTCATAAATGTCTATATATTTTGCCAAGCAATACTTTCAATAATTTATTAAACAAATCAAATGATTTACCAATGTTTAGTCCGGCACAAGATTCACTAAGATTATTGCTTTCGAGTGCTTCTGAAATTATTGAAGACAACCAAGGCAGATTTTTGCTACCACAACCATTAAAAGTGTGGGCAGGTATCCAAAAAGACATTGTTTTTGTAGGAGTTGGTAATCGTGTGGAACTATGGGATAAAAAATCATGGGATGATTACTATGACCAAAAGCAAAAGGATTATGATAATTTATTAATAAGTCTAGGTGAGTATGGAATTTAAACACATACCGATTATGCTTAATGAATGTATTGATATGTTAGCAATCAAGCCTGATGGTATATATGTTGATGCAACCATTGGTGGCGCTGGACATAGCCAAGAAATTATTAAAAGATTATCTAGCAAAGGGACCTTAATTGGTATTGACAAAGATGGCGAAGCGATTGCAGTAAGCAAATCAAGACTTAAAGGTGAATGCAAAAAAATTTTTGTAAATGATGATTACAAAAATTATTCCAAAATACTAGCAGATAATAGAATTAATAAAGTTGATGGTATATTAATTGACCTTGGAGTATCGTCATATCAATTAGACAATCCATTAAGAGGATTTTCGTATGTTAATGACGGCGAACTTGATATGCGTATGGATAGCAGACAAGAATTTGATGCAAAATACGTCATTAACAATTATAGTCAAGAGCAACTAACAAAAATTTTCTACGAATATGGAGAAGAGCAATTTTCGAAGGTAATTGCTCAAAATATAGTAAAAAGTAGAGAAAATAGTCCTATCACAACTACCAGTCAATTGGTAAAAATCATTGAGGGTTGTGTTCCAGCCAAATTAGTTTTTACAAATAACCCAGTAAAAAGAATATTCCAGGCAATTAGGATAGAGGTTAATGGGGAACTTGATAAATTAGCCGAAGTTGTCGAAGAAATGATTGATAGTTTGAATGTCGGTGGCAGAATGTGTGTCTTAACATTTCATTCACTAGAAGACAGAATAATTAAGGATGTATTTAAAAGTGAGGCAACTGATTGCTTGTGTCCTAAGAATTTACCAATTTGTGTATGTCATCACAAAGCAAAAATAAAATTAATTTCAAAAAAACCTATTGTTCCAAGTAATGAAGAAATAAAGATAAATAAAAGAAGTCACTCAGCAAAATTAAGAGTAGTCGAGAAGTTATAAATGTTCTAATCTTATTAAAAGGAGAGTATAATACAATGTCTAGCAAAACTTTATTAGATACCGATGTTGATGTAGAGTTGAAAGAATTTGACAATTCTTACAAGACCCAAGATTTTAGTCAATTACTTGACAATGCTCGTATTGATAGTCAAACCATTGAACTTAATCTTGCGGACAGACAAGAAGCAAAAGCAAAAACTCGTACTCATCTTAATATCAGTTTGCGAATGAAACTTATCATTGCAGTATATGCAACGATTGTAGTATTGCTTGGGGCATTGCTAATATACAATGCCGTATCAATTGGAAATTATAGGGAATCTATTGCTCAAAAATCTGCCTTGCTTGAAGTAGAACAGGCAAAACTTGATAGTCTTGAAGAAATTTTAGCAAATGTCAATGGTGTCACCCCAGAAGACATTGGAATGAGCAAAATTGATAGCAATAACATAACAAAGTTGAAAAAACTCGAAAAACTTTCAAAAGTTGACTATGTTACTGAAACAAATTGGTTCGATAAAGTATGCGAATTTATTTCTGCCATATTTGGAGGATAAAATGAGGTACTTGTGCAATTAAAATATTCTATATTTTCATTACAAAAGAGGTTACTAGCGTTAATAATGCTAGTAACCTTTGTTTTTTTGGTACTTGCAGGCAGATTGATATTTTTGCAAGTAATAAAGGCGGAGGAATTGCAAACTCTGGCGTCTAGTCAATGGACAAGAGCATTACCAATTGTTGCCAAAAGAGGAGATATATTGGATACAAAAGGTAGTGTACTTGCAACGTCTTACACAACTTATGATGTGTATGTAAGATCAAAAAACGTGGTTGATAAAGGGGAAGTTGCTTCTCATTTATCAAGCGTACTCAACATAAGTTACGATACCGTATATAACAAAATAAGTAACAGTATAACCAGTGAAGTCCTAATAAAAATGCAAGTTGATGAAAATACCATAAAAAAAATAGTTGATAAAAATTTGCCAGGAATTTATATAAGTCAAAATGTCAAACGGTATTATCCATATAATAGTCTGTTAAGCAAGGTGATTGGATATACGACTATTGATGGAATTGGGCAAACAGGACTTGAAATGTATTATGATAAATTTTTGCAAGGAGTAGATGGTAAGAGTCTTGTTGAGAGTGATGTTAAAGGAATTGAACTTGGAAACAGTCTTGATACATTTATTCCAGCTGTAGATGGACTTACAATTACATTAACAATCGATGCAAACATTCAATTAATCGTTGAGAATGTTCTTGCACAAATTATGGTCGACCACAAGCCAAAACAAGCAAGTGCTATTATTATGAATGCCAAAAATGGGGAGATTGTTGCTATGGCAAGTTTGCCAAGTCTTGACAACAACAATCTTCCACGTGACGACGTTAGTACACTCAATGCATTAAGCAAAAACACGATGATTGTTGACGTGTATGAGCCAGGTTCAACATTCAAAATATTGACAACTGCTGCCGCTCTTAATGAAAACGTAACCAAAACAACAGATAAATTTTATGACAGTGGGTATAAGATTGTTGATGGGCAAAAAATAAAATGTTGGAGAACAATAGGCCACGGCAGTGAAACACTTGTTGAAGGTTTTTGCAATTCATGTAACGTAGTTTTTGTGGAACTTGCTCTTAGATTAGGTAAAGAAAAGTTATATAATTATCTTCAAAATTTTGGGATTGGTTCAAAAACAGGAGTTGATTTTGCAGGAGAAAGCGGAGGAATACTAATGAATATTGATAGTGTTCAAAATGTGGACCTTGCCCGTATTGGCTTTGGTCAAGCGGTCGCTGTGACTCCACTTCAACTAATTAGTGCCGTTTGTTGTGCTGTTAATGGTGGAACATTATACGAGCCACATTTTGTCAAACAAATTGGTGATACCCAGTTAACAAGTACTATTATAAGAAAAAATGTTGTTAGTCAAGAAACATCTAATACAATCAATATGATGATGGAAGAGGTAGTTAGTGTCAAGGGTGGTAAAGAGAGTTTTGTTGAAGGATATAGAATTGGAGGCAAGACTGGTACTGCTCAAAAATATGAAAACGGGGTTATCGCTAATGGCAAATATGTATCAAGTTTTATAGGGACATATCCTGCTGATAATCCAGAATATGTAATGTTATTATGTGTTGATGAGCCAAGTAGTGGAGCGTATTATGGAAGTGTTGTAGCAAGCCCTTATGCTAAACAAATTTTTAGTGGAATGTTTGATTACAAAAATATTAAGCCAAGCAATTTTGTCGAGCAAGAGCAAGTAACAGTACCTAACTTGGTAGGTAAAACAATCTCCGAAGCATATTCCGTACTTAATGGTTTAGGATTTTATTTTGAAGTAGATGGAGAAGATGGTATTGTTGTCAGTCAATTTCCATCTCCTGATACAAAATTGTATGTTGGTTCAACTATATTATTAAAACTGGGTTAGAAAGGAGTAAATTATGAAATTAAGCAAAATTATTGAAAATTTGCAATGTAATAAAATTAATTTTGAAGATTTAGAGATTGACAATTTAATGACAAATTCAAAATATCAAAAGCCAAATTCATTGTTCTTTTGTTATCAAGGGGTTAGTGTTGATAGCCATGATTTTGTAAATGAAGCCATTGATAATGGGGCAATTGCTTTAATAGTAGAAAAAAAGTTAAATGTTGATATCCCACAAATTTTAGTTGAAGACACAAGACAAGCAATTAGTATAATTGCATCAAACTTTTATAACAATCCCCAAAATAAATTGAAAATTATTGGTATTACAGGTACTAATGGCAAGACAACAACTACTAACATAGTTGCAAATATTTTACAAAAATGTGGTAAAAAAGTCGGCATTATCGGCACAAATGGTGCAAAAATTATGGGGCAAAAATATTTTTGCTCTCTTACCACTCCCGATCCGATTGAGTTAAATGGGCTTTTTGCCGAAATGGTTAAAAAACAAGTTGAATATGTGGTAATGGAAGTATCAGCCCATGCTATTGCTCTTAGTAAAATTAGTAATATTGAATTTTTAGTTGGTGCAATAACTAATATCACCCAAGACCATATTGATTTTTTTGAAACGATGGACAATTATGCGTTAACAAAATTAAGTTTTTTGAATGCTTGTCCAAATATTGCTATTAATGTTGATGATGATTATTGCAAACGTTATGTCAAACAAAGAGAAGGCAAAAGTATTACGTATGGTGTCAATGGAAATATAAGTTATAAAAACGCAAAATATTATAGCAAAAAAACAGTTTTTGATTTGGTTATTAATGGTAAAAGTTATAAAGCAAAAACTTCACTACTTGGCAATTTTAATATTTACAACGCAATGTGTGCAACTGCAATCGCAATTAGTATAGGAGTAAAAACAAAGGATATAATCAAAGGTATAAAGCAAGTCCATGTTGATGGAAGATTGGAATTGGTGCCGGGTAAAATACATGTCGCCATTGATTATGCACATACCCCTGATGGCTTACAAAAAGTACTAGAATCAGTAAAGCAATTTTGTAAAGGTAAAATTATTACAGTTTTTGGTTGCGGGGGTAATCGTGATAAAAAGAAAAGAAAAATTATGGGAGAAGTCGCTTCGCGACTTAGTGATATCGTAATTGTTACAAGTGATAATCCAAGAGATGAAGATCCAGAAAAAATTATTGAAGATATAAAAGAGGGTATTAATGGTAACGCTTATTATATCGCCGATAGAAAAATTGCAATTTACAAGGCAATGGATATTGCAAGAAAAAAAGACATTGTCTTGATTTGTGGTAAAGGTGCCGAAGATTATCAAGAGATAAAAGGCATCAAATATCCGTTTAGCGATTATGAAATTGTTAAAGAATATTATAAAAAATAGGAGATAATTGTGGCAAAATTTTTATCTGCACTTTTAGTATCATTTTTTATAGCAGTGATTGTTGCTCCATTAATTATTAAACTTACAAAACGTTTAAAATTTGGGCAAAATATATTGCATTATGTTGAATCACATACTCAAAAGCAAGGCACACCAACTATGGGTGGAATAATTTTTATATTTTCGACCATAGCTTCGAGTGTTATATTTTTTGACGCTTCATTTCACTTTGCACTTATGTGTCTTGCTCTATTTTTTGGCTTTGCTGTGCTTGGATTTTTGGATGACTTTATTAAGATCAAGTGCAAAAGAAATCTTGGACTTCGCCCTTATCAAAAAATAATTGGACAAGTTGGACTTGCCCTCATAATTGCTGTTTATGCTTATACTAACTCTATGACTGAGGGGATATATTTACCTTTTTCTGATATTTTAATAAGATTGTCTTGGTTTATGATACCATATACAATTATCGTAATTCTCGCAACATCAAATAGTGTTAACTTAACTGATGGACTTGATGGACTAGCAGGGGGAGTAAGTGCTGTATATTTTATTGGATTTGGTATACTTTTGTCGCTATTTGCAACAAGTGGTTTAGTAACCAGTGATTATGCTTTGCAACTTGGTAATATAATTGTCGTTTGTGGAGCAATGGCCGGTGGACTTATTGGCTTTCTTTGTTTTAATAGTTATAAGGCAAAAATATTTATGGGTGATACTGGCTCGATGGCAATTGGAGCATTGGTTGGGGCAGTTGGAATACTTAGTAGTTATAGTTTGTATATTATCATTCTTGGGGTGATGTATGTCGTGTCGAGTTTGTCGGTTATTATTCAAGTACTCCATTATAAACGCACAAAAAGAAGAATATTTCTTATGGCACCTCTTCATCATCATTTTGAAAAAAAAGGTTGTAATGAAAGTAAAATTGTTACCATATATATTATTATAACAACCATAATTGCTATCGGTTGTATATTAATAAATATTATAAGGTGATGTATGAAAAATCAAAAAGTTTTAATATGGGGACTTGGCAAAAGTGGTAGAGGGGTACTTTCTTATCTACTTGATACGTCCAACCTCATATTTTTGTTTGACGATAACGGTGTTAATAAAGAATGGGCTCAAAATTATAATGTTTTTGTAATTGAAAAAATGACCAAACAGATTGCAAAGTCGATGGATATTATAGTTATAAGTCCATCTGTTAAAATCAATGAGATATTAAAATATGCAATTAGCAAAGGTGTACAAGTAATGCCCGAACTCGAATTTGCATACCGTAATTGCAAAAATGCTTTTTATGCTATTACTGGTACAAATGGCAAAACGACAACAACAAGCATATTAGGTCATATCGTAAGTTGTGCCAAAAGACACGTAACTGTTGCGGGAAATATTGGAGTTGCTGTTAGTTCTGTAATATCAAAGCAAACAAAAAAAGATGCTTTTGTGTGTGAAGTTAGTAGTTTTCAATTAGAAAATATTGATAGATTCAAACCGCATATTGCCGCTATTACAAACATAACAGTTGATCATTTGGACTTTCATAAAACCTTCAAAAATTACATAAGTGCTAAATACAAAATTGCTAAAAATATGACAATACATGATTATCTTGTACTAAATAAAGATTGTAACATTTCTCAAAAAATTATTTCGCCTGCTCAAAGATATTATTTTGGTTTTGAAAAATTAAAAGGTACATATTGTATAGATAACACAATATATTTTAGCGACAAAAAGACTACAAAAATAATTGATGTTAAAGATATTAAATTATTAGGCAGACACAACATTGAAAATATTATGTGTGCAATAACAATGGCAATGTTAATGAAA